>JAIPHI010000055.1 GCA_021735285.1 Fidelibacterota bacterium
TCCTGAATATTATGCCACATATCAGCATTTTTAATCAGAGCCTTGGTAGGAATACAGCCCCAGTTTAAACACACACCACCGATCTTTTCTTTTTCGATACATATAACATTATGGCCCATCTTGGCAGCCTTGATTGCTGCAACGTAGCCTCCTGGTCCGCTTCCAATTATCGCTATATCATAATCTTTGCTCATATTAAGTCTCCCTGGCAAATTTCTTAAGTGTTGCGATTTCCTGTTTATATTTTTTCTGATCCGGAGTCTCAAGCAGCATCGGAACCTCTTTGAAGCGCTCATCACACACAATTCTTCTAAAAGGTTCCCAGCCTAAGATGCCCTCACCCAAACTTGCATGGCGGTCCTTTTTTGAACCCAGTTCTTTTTGTGTATCATTAAAGTGAAATACCTTAAGTAATTCCAGACCAATAACTTCATCAAATTTTTTGAATGTATCGTTATATTTTTCTTTGCTTGTAATATCATAACCAGCAGAATGAGCATGGCATGTGTCATAGCAAACAGCAAGTCTCTCAGGATTATCAGAAAGGTCAATTATTGTTCTTAGATGCTCAAATGTATAACCCAGGTTTGTCCCCTGACCGGCTGTTATTTCAAGGAGTAATAGGGGAGATGTATCTTCAGCTTTTTCAAGGACAATATCAATGCTTTCTGCAATCTGTTTGAGACCATAGTCTTCACCCTTACCCAGATGAGAACCAGGGTGAAACACAATATAGGGGATTCCAAGCTTATCCGAACGCATAATTTCTCTATAAAAGGCGTCTAGGGATTTTTGGCGTTTCTGCTTGTCCGGCTTGGCAAGATTAATGAGGTAGTTATCATGAGTGACTACTGATTTTATTTGATTCTTTTCCAGCTCTTGTTTGAATTCTTTAGCGGCCTCATCAGTGATTGGTTTTCCCTCCCATCTACGCTGATTGGCAGTAAAAATTTGCATAGCATCACAGCCATAATTTTTCCCTCGTGTTGGAGATTTTTCAACGCCTCCGGATATTGAAACATGACATCCTATTAATCCCATGCTAATCTCTCTCTTCTAATTTTAATTATCTAAAAATTTATCAGATGAAGGGCAATCATGCAATAGAAAACAATCCTGACAGAGTGGATTACGGGCTTTACATAATCTTCGACCATGAGCAATTATCAAATGACCAAATGGTGTCCAGCTTTCCTTAGGGAGAATTTGCATTAAATCCTGTTCAATTTTTTCCGGATTCGTATTTTCGGTTAACCCTAGCCTATTTGAAATTCGCTTAACATGAGTATCAACCACAACTCCCGGGGTCCCAAAGCCATCACCTAAAACTACATTGGCAGTTTTGCGGCCTACTCCCGGCAGTTTTAGTAGTTCCTCCATTGTATCCGGGACTTTGTGCTTATTTTGTTCTATTATATATTGTGAGGCACCCTGGATTGATTTGGCCTTATTATTATAAAAACCAGTAGGCCGAATTATATTTTTGATATCTTCAATGTCAGCCCTGGCCATTTCTTCTGCATTCTTATATTTTTTAAATAGTTTCTTGGTAACTTTATTAACCTGTTTATCTGTACATTGGGCGGATAGGATTGTAGCAACTAGCAATTGCCAGGGATCTCTATGACGTAAGGAACAAGTTGCTTCCGGATAGAGTTTTAATAGTTTGTTATATATTTTTTTAGCAAATGTTTCCTTTTGATTTGATTTCAAAACGGGTTCTCCAAATTATTAGAATTGACTAGCTGTTATATTAATATACAAAGATAAATCAATACTTACTAAAGTAAAAAATAAAAGGGGCGATTATAAAAACCGCCCCTTTGGAATCTAAAAAATTTTGGAAAATGCTTTATCCATTCAGTTTATCCAGATAGAACTGAGCCTGGCTCTGGTATTTAGGATCTTTAGCAGCCTGGCTAAAGTGAACTTTAGCTTTTGAATTTCGACCTAATTTTAATTCTGCTTTACCAAGTTCTAGTAGAGCTGGAGCCCAATTTGATTTGTACTGAAGACATTTGCTAGCCGCTTTGACAGCTCCTTGATTATTATTGGTTTCATTATAAGCCACGGCTAATCTAAACCAGGGGATTGGTTCTTCAGGTCTTAATTCGACAGCTTTCTTCAAGTATTTTATTGCTGTTTCATATTCTTCCATTTGATTATAGATAGCACCAAGATTAGTATAAGCCAGACCATTCTTAGGTTCCAATTTAATCAATTTATGATAGGCATCAGCAGCTTTTTGGTTTTCACCCATATTGTTATAGACTGAACCGATATCATCCCAGGCAGAGGCATATTCATTATCGACTTCAGTTGCTGCCAGGTATGCATTTATAGCTTGTTGTTGCTGATTCATAGCCCGATAAGTTTTTCCTTTTAACATATAGGATTTGATATATTCGGGATTAATTTCAATTGCTTTATTGACAAGATTTAATGTATTGTCATAATTATTATTATAATACTCAGCCAGTCCGGCAAAGTAATAACCATAAGCATTTGTAGAATCAATTTCTGTGACTTTTATGAAATTATTATAAGCCTCAGTAAAATTATTACGTTTTAAATTATTCATACCTTTCTGTAGCAAATTCTGAGAGAGGCCTTGATACATATCCTGAAACTTTTTCTCTTCAGGTTTGATCTCTATGGCTTGTTTTAAATATTTTGCAGCTTCTACAGGTTTATCCATCCTAAAACCAAGAACCCTGGCCAGATCAAAGTAAGCAGCTGCATAATTTGAATTTTGTTCAATCATTTTTTTATAATTCTGTACTGCTTCGGCATAATTGCCTTTGCTTTCTAATCTCTGGGCTTCAGAACGTAGATTAGCGAAACTTCTCATTTTGTTACTAACTTCTCGATATTTTTCATTCCCGCGGTCCTGATTGATTGCTTTGTTAACATAACTGTTAGCCTGGGATAGTTCGCCGAGTTTAAAATAGATCCGACCGAGTAGAAAATTAGCCTCAGCATTATTTGGATTCTCTTCTACAATTTGTTGGCAGATATCTAATGCTTCTTCATAGAAGCCATCATCAAAATAACTTTGCGCTTCTTCGAGATCCTGAGCGAATATATTTATTCCGATCAGGATTATTACTAATAAAATATGTAGGATTTTTCTCATAACCACTCCTCTTGATTTATCTGAAATTTATTTTAATATTAAAAAGCAGTGCCGAGGACGAGATTCGAACTCGTACAGGTTAAATACCCACATGGCCCTCAACCATGCGTGTCTACCAGTTCCACCACCTCGGCCACTGATCACAGTTAAAAGATAACTTAATTACTACTTTCTGTTTGCTGAGACTGTTGTTGAGGCATTTGGTTTGGCTGTTGTTGTGGTGAACCAGACTGAGCAGGCAGATCACCCTGCGGTGCCGGTAAATTAGCGGCCGGAGCCGTATTTCTATTTGCTCTTTCACTAATTACACTTTTATTTTGAGTTTGAGAACCGGGACCGGAGGATAATGTAATTAAAAATGTAATAGCGAAAAATGCAACAGCAAGACCTGTAGTGAATTTTGATAACATCGATGCAGCTGTTCGGGCTCCAAATAAATTGCCGCCACCCATGCCGCCACTACCAAAAGTACCTCCTAAAGAGTTCCCTTTGTCAGTTTGCATTAAAACAGTTATAATTAGAAGGATTGTAACTATAATATGTAATATAATTAAAAAAGTGTACAATTAAATCACCTCAATTTATGTTAAATAATTTTCAACGATTTCAATGATTTCATAAAAACTTTGAACCTGTAAACTAGCACCACCTACTAAGAAACCATCAATGTTTTCTGTTTCAATTAATTCTTGAGCATTGTGTGGTTTGACACTTCCACCATATAAAATTTTCAGATCATTAGCCAGTTCTTTATCGTATTTTTCTTCAGTTAACTTTCTAATCAGTAGATGGGCTTCATCTGCCTGTTCAGGAGTTGCGGTCTCGCCAGTACCAATGGCCCAGACAGGTTCATAAGCAATAATACATTTTGAAAAATCTTCTTCTGAAACCCCTTCAAAAGCAGATGTATATTGAGTTTCTAATCTTTGAGCCGTATTTTCGCTCTTTCTTTCCTCAAGTTTTTCACCAACACAAAGAATCGGCTTTAATCCTGAAGCAAAAGCTTTATCAATCTTTTTCTTAATCGTTTCATCAGATTCATTGAAAACATGTCTGCGTTCTGAATGTCCCAGGATTACATATTCACAATTAACAGAATTCAGCATTTTTGCGGAAATTTCAGCAGTGAATGCTCCAGCATCTTCAAAATGCATGTTCTGACCCGACAGACTAACTATTGTATCCTTTAAAATTTCGTTCATGTTAAAGAGCGACGTATAAGGCGGAGATAATATAACGCCTGTTTTCTTTACATTCAATATTTTTTTTGACAATTCTTTAGCAAATTCCGCTGATTCTACAACGTCTTTATTCATTTTCCAGTTTGCTGCTACAATTTTTTCTGACATTTTTACTCCTATTTTTTTGAAATTAAATCAAGAGGTTCCATCTTTTCTCCACCGATCAGAGCAAGCGAAGCTCCACCACCAGTTGAAACATGGCTAACCTGCTCCATAAGTCCGGCTTCTTTGATTGCGGATGCTGAGTCTCCGCCACCTATTATTGTTGTTGCACCTTTTGCTGTAATATCAGCCAGCTTATGTGCTATCTTAAAAGTTCCCTGGGAGAATTTTTCAATTTCAAAAACTCCCATAGGTCCATTCCAAAGTACTGTTTTACTATTTTCCAGAATCTTTGAAAATTTAGCAATTGTCTCTTCACCAATATCGAGCCCCATTTCATTTTCCGGAATTGAATCGCTTGAAACTGTTCTGGAAGGAATATTCTCTTCCGCTTTTTCAGCACAAACAACATCGATTGGTAAAACGATTTCACAATCCTGATCTTGGGCTTTTTCCATTAAATCTTTAGCAAGCTCAAGCTTATCTTCTTCTACAAGAGAATTACCAACATCATAACCCTGAGCTTTGAGGAATGTAAAACACATTCCGCCACCAATTAATAAATGATCTGCTTTTGGCATAATTTTATCAATTATTTGGATTTTGTCTGAAACTTTTGCTCCACCCATTACAGCGGTATAGGGATGAGTCGGATTTGTAACTTTCCCTCTTAAGAATTTAATTTCTTTTGCAACAAGGTCGCCAATTGCCCGTTGTTCAAAATACTCTGCTACGCCGGCCATAGAAGCATGAGCTCGATGGCAGGTCCCGAATGCATTGTTTACATAAACATCCCCCAGTTTAGAAAGTTGCTTGGCAAACTCAGGATCATTAGCCTTTTCCCCGGCGTGAAAACGTAAATTTTCAAGTAAAATCACACTACCTTTTTTAGAAGAGTTAACAACTTCTTCAGCTACATCACCAACACAATCAGCAGTAAATGCAACATGTTTGAAATGGTCCTGTAAATATTCTGCTACCGGTTTCAAACTCAGGGTTTCATCTTTCTGACCCTTTGGCCGACCCAAATGTGACATTAATACAACTCTAGCACCTTGCTTCGCAAGTTTTTTGATTGTGGGTAATGCTGCTTGAATTCTGAAATCATCTGTTATTCTCTGCTTATCATCTAGAGGAACATTAAAATCGACTCGCATCAATACTCTCTTATTTTCGACCTGTAAATCATCTACTGTTAATAAACTCATATTATACCCTTCTATTTTATTATCAGTTTCAACCCTGTATTTTACTTTTATATTAATATTTATTCAAGTAAAAATTTAGTTCTATCAGCAACTCGTAAGTTATTTATCTTCAAATATTTTACTTAAAAAAGAGAGAATTGTTTCAATTACTGCTAAAAAATTCTTGAATATGTCTATTGTCACTATTTTGAATTTCATTGTAAGAACCCTGAAATAATATTTTTCCTTCATGTAAAAAGATAATATTGTCGGCTATTCTTCTTACACTTGCTAGTTCATGAGTTACAATTACCATTGTCATATCTAGCTGCTGCTTTAATTTAATTAATAGGTTATCCAGAGAGGCACTGGTGATCGGATCCAATCCGGCTGAAGGCTCATCACAAAAGAGAAGAACAGGGTCCAGAGCAATTGCGCGGGCTACTGCTGCTCTTTTTTTCATCCCTCCTGATAATTCCGCAGGTAAAAGATGCCCAGCGCCTTCCAAATTTACAAGTTTTAATTTGGATATTATTATACGATCGATGATTTCATCTGGTAAGTTGGTATGGTGTTTAAGAGGGATACTAATATTGTTCCTAACAGTAATAGAGTTAAGCAGGGCTCCATTTTGAAATACCATTCCAATTTTTTTTAATTCTTGATTGAATTCTGAAGATTTTATATTTCTATTAAATATTTTTATCGATCCAGCAGCTAGTGGTTGCAATTTTAGCATACTTTTTAAGAGGGTGGTTTTTCCGCAGCCACTACCTCCTAAGATTACTGTAATTTCTCCTCTTGGGATTGATATATTTATATCCTCCAGTACGGTGGTCTTGCCGTAATTGACACTTAGATTATTAATATTTATCAAGTTTGAATTCATATTAAATCAGATAAAATAGACTAAATAAAGCATCTAGAACTATCACTGCAAAAATCGCTACTACGACTGATTTTGTGGTCACTTTGCCAACTCCTTCGGCTCCTCCGGTAACTTTAAAACCGAAGTAAACACCAATGATTACAATTACCCAGGCAAAAAATATGCTCTTACTTAAACCAATAATTTCATCTTTAATTGTTAAAAAGTTGAACATTTCATTAATATAAGATACAGCAGAAAGATTTAAATAATAAACTGCCACCAGCAAACCGGCAATAATTCCTAAGAAAGTAGCTAGTGTCACTAAGAGTGGCATACAAATTGTAATGGCAATAAATTTGGGAACTACCAAAAATCGAATAGGATTGATAGACATGGTTCTCAATGCATCTAACTCTTCAGATATTTTCATAGTAGCAATTTCTGATGCAAAAGCAGAACCACTGCGACCAGCAACAATAATGGCTGTCATCATCGGTCCCATTTCGCGAACCATAGATATCCCAATTAAATCAGCAATATAAATATTGGCGCCTATCTGGCGTAATTGAGCTGACGATTGGAAAGCCAGGATCAAACCTATTATAAAAGATAATAAGCCTATTATTCCTACGGCATTGACCCCGATTAATATACTCTGCTGGATAATTGAACCTTCCCGTCTGTGTTTGGAGCTGAAAAGGTCCCGTAGAGTCCAGTAAAAAATATCGGCAGTCAAATATAAGCTAGCAACAAAACTATTTGTAGAATTTAAAAAACTGTCCCCAAAATTTTCAAAAAAGCCTGGTCTGCGTTTTTTCTCCGGTATTTTTTCGGACTTAACACTAAAGGTATCAATAGTGTCAAGAAGATTTTGATCGGCATTAATAAGCACAGGCTGGTAATGAGAAGTATCTTTTATTATATCCAGAAAAGCAACTCCGGCACTATCAATTGTTTGCACCAGATTGAGATCGATTTTCTGAATATTTATATTATCCGGCCGTTCTTTGAAATTAGTATATAAATTTTTTACGGTCTCTTTAGTTAAATTATCTTCCAGATATATTGTTTTTTTTGATATTTCCATAAAAAACTGTTTATCCTATTGAAAGAAATATGAAAGCCTTAAAAATAGACTTTGATCAATATAAAACTTTTTAAAATCTTCCGGATCGCTGGATACATCAACTCGATAATAGACCGAAATGTATTTAAAAAGCCGTAAGTTAAAATCATTTTCCCAGTCAAAATTAGCTCTGGAATCTCTTTCGAATGGAATCAAGAGGTCGGCATTAGTCCGATAACTAAGATTGAAAGGTAGATTGAAATTTCCCACCAGGGAAAATTCTGTCCCGATATTATGGAGAGTACCTCTCTCATTATATAATCTGAAAGTAGTACTTTCTCCGGGTGGAATATAATTGGCTTCGGTTAATTGATAAACGTTATTCATATAATCTTGCCGCAGACCAAAACCAGACCTAAGATTAAGATGGATCCGGGGCCTGTTAAAAATTCTAAAGTTGATCCCTAATCCCTGTTTCATTTTTAAAGGGTAGATAAAGGGGGTGGTTAAGACCCTTTTCATACCAATTTTTTGATCTACTTTTTTTCCGGAAGTATTTTTCTTAATATAATTGAATTGCTTATTGCTATTATAAAATCCCTGAAAAAAATGGGAGTTAATATCAAATCTACTGTAGATTCCAAGGTAGCTGGAGAGGAAATAGATAAATGTATTTTTAAGGTCCATATTATCCGAATTTTTTCTAAAAGGATTACTACCATCCTTGGATATACCGAATTCTGATAAATGGCGCAGGCGATAGTAATAGGGCATTTTATTGTAAATTAAATAATTTTCAAATTGGGTGTTGATAATTACAGAATTTTTAGGTGTATCTTCAGAATCTCTGGTGTTAGCATTCATATTTAAGTTAGCATGCAGTCCATTGGAACTTTGCCAATTACCCGATACTTTACTTCTGGAAAATTCTCCCAGAACACCGGCGCCAGTGAGACCTGTTGGATTATTATTTTCATCCATTTCTACAACCAGTGAAATATGTTCCACTTGACCTTCTTTGAGATACACTGTTGTAAAATTACGATATGTGTTAAAGGGCTCATTATTGATAGTTATTTTATATAATCCAGGTTCTAGAACCCAGACTTTTTGTTGTTCACCCAGTTCTTTTTCGACTGGATAATGGGTACCGTAACTTTCTCCGGTTTTAGCATCAAAAACTTCGTATCGAACCTGTACATAATTTCGATTATCATCAATAACATCTACCAACATACATGACCAATCCGGTTCAACAACAGTTTTGTAATGAGGTCTGATTGTAACATTTTTTTCCATCATCTGGTCGTCTCTTCCTGAACCGAATTTAATTTTGTAATCTCCAACTGGAACGGGAATAGATTCACCCATTTCCGCCGGTAATTCAAGATCTTTTCCTCTGGAATTGATTATTTTATAGGGCGGTTCATTCCCTGATTTAGTAAGACTGGGGAGAAGTAATTGCCCGGTTCTTTTACCTTCGATTGTAGTATCTTTTACAAAATGCTCTTTTCGAGTTTCTGGTTCTTCAGGTTTGATTCTATATTGATTTTTAAAGCGAGCCAGGATTTTTCTTGTAAATTCATTTGCCTCTTCCAGAATAATATTGTTTAATTTTTGAACGAAAATATCCATTTCTGCGTTTGCTAAACGGCTTTCTCTACTTATTTGATGTCTGGCTAATTCCTGTCCTTCTCTATTGCGCAATATTAAATCCATGTTAACATGCGCTTCGTTAAGATTCTTTGAATGGAATTGTTCTATATTATCAATGTCAATATTGATTTCGTAATCAGGATGTGAAACTGTGTACTCTCGCTGGATATTCTGAAATAAATTATATCTTTGTAACCGGGTTGCAACAAGATTGGGAATAGTCTCTTCTAGTTGAATTCCCCAAAAATCATTAGGAGAATAGGTGATTTTTGGACCGAAATATCTTACTACTATATTATCTCTATCATAAGGCTTGGTAATATTTGCATCATGAATAAGAACGGTACCTTCAATAGGTTTCTCTTGTTTGAACTCCGCTACTTCCGAATTATTAAAATATTCTAGAATATAAAATCGATTTTGAACTAATTCTCCGGTACTACAGGCTGTTAAAAATATTGCTAAAAAAGCAATTAAATATTTCAAATATTTTTTCATAATCCAACCCTGATTATTTATTTTTTGATCTGAGCAAAGCAGTAGGATCCTGCTTAATTTTACGGGCAAATTCTCTTAAAATACGGGAAGTTTCTTCTAGGGAACTAATTGCATCGATAAGATCCTCTCTGCTTTTAAGAACTGTGAGGTCTATATTATTGATGGTACGATTAAGATCAATTACTGCTTGATTGATAGTTTTATATAGAGAATCACCTTTTTCCCGAATTTGACTATATTGAATTTGGGTTAAACTATCAGTAATTGCTTCTGTGTTGGCCAGTATTTGGGGTATTGCCTTGGATCTTGCTATGGTATTAAGGTTGTTGATGGCTTCAATACTGCTATCTGCTAATATAACAATTTTGCCTGATGCTAATTCTAAATTGGAGAGTGTATTGTTGATCGCATCCTGATTTACGAGTAAGATTCTATTAAATGTAGCTACTAGAGTATCTAAGTTATTAATTATTGAAGAAATATTTTCACGATTAGTTTCATTTGTGAGGTCGGTTAAATTATTTACAAGATATTCGGTTTTATTAGCAATCACTTCTGCCCGTCCGGTAATATTTTCAAGGTAAGATGTCCCGGCCTGGATATAGCCTTCCGGTTCAACTTCATCAGCTGCACTTGAACCGCCTGTTAACTCAATCTGTTTTAATCCTGTTATACCTACGGACACGAGTTTAGCTTTAACATCTTTTTTTATAGGAACATCTTTTTTTACACTGATTTTAACAATAATATTATTAATGTTGTCCTCATCGATAATAATATCCTCTACTCTTCCAATTGTCAAACCATGATATTTTACATTTGAGCCTATTTCTAAACCACTAACAGATACATCCGTATATTTTATATAATAATGTTCCCGTTGTTCTACTAACTTTTTTCCGATTAGCAGAGCAAACATAAGGATAAGCAGGCTAATTGTGATAAAAAGAAAAACCCCCAAACGAATCTTTTTTACTCTGCTTGCCATTTTTGTCTCTCCGTCTACTCCTTTAAATTAATAACTGCATCCCAGGTATATTTGGTTCCAAACAAAATAAAATGAACCTAGACATAAAAACCTAATGAGCTACTTATCTAAAGCTAAAATAAAAATGGCAATAGGCAAATTAAAATTTGATTTTTTATTGTCTGCCAGTGCTCTATATGCAATTTAAAGCAGTTGTCAAATTGCCTAGTACTTATACAATCAGGTATAATTAACAAAAATTTCTATAATCCGAACCAAATATTAATAAGGCTAATCGATTAGCTTTGATGAGGGGGCATTTTGATCCTTTTTCGGAAGTTTAAACTGTTCAGGTCTCAGTTTGATTACATCCTGTAACCATGCTTTCGGATAACCCTGCTCAGTCGGTCGCCCATTTTCATTTTTTTCATACCCGTCATTATATTTGACGATCAGATATTCACCTAATTTTTTCCATTTATCAACTACCATTTTTCCATTAGAAATACAATAATCAGTCAGGTATTTTTTTGCTAGCTTTGGCTTCCCATCCTTAAAAAGATTGATTGCATTGGACTCAATCGCAGGCTGTAATTCGAAAAATTTGGATTCGATTTCGTTTTGAACTTTCTGAATGTCTTTGATCATATAAGAATATTTCAAATTGGCAAAATTGGCCACAAAATTAAAAGTCCACCAGGCGGAATCCCATGAGAATTTTTGAAGTGAACCAATAGTAAAAGATTCAGGAAGTTGGTTAATACTGCAATAGAGCGGAATGTAACAGGTCGTATAAGTATCATCTACACCATACCAGTACACCCCTCCAATTGGATCAGGTAAATAATTACGTGCTTGACCAATAAAGGAAAATCCGGTTTGTTGGGTGGAGATTGGTCTTTCCCAGGCATATTCCTGACCATCAACCTCCCAATTGATAGGTCGCCAACGATTCGGTGTACCAAAAGGGCCAGCATCCACACCTTTTCGCATACTGAATTCAGTGCCTTCAAAATGATCTCGCATTAAGTTTACTACATCCTGCATTGATAAATTTTTATCTGGCTTAATGAAGAGGGGGTAGGGGTTTGCATTTTCGTTTCCCCTGAAATAAGCCGGTGAAAATTTCTTTGATGGTGCAGCTCTTCTAAAAATACTCCAGACGCGACCATCCGCATATCTTTTGTTTTTTGGTGTATCGGGACAGTAAGCTTTCCTAAAACTAAACTCTTTGCCTGAACCTGGATCGTAATATCCTTTTTCAATTGCAAAATCAATTACATCTTTGGAATAGAGGCACATATCCGGATTGTCCTTAGGAAAAGTGCCAATTCTGGCTTTATTTGCATGACAGGAGATGAAACCTGCCGGTACTTTACGGGCTACCCAGACAGCATCTTTGCTTCCTTTGCCTTTACCAATTATTTCAAGAATCCAGGCTTCATCAGGATCTGCAATTGAAATTGATTCGCCACTGGAAGCATAACCATATTGGTCCACTAGTTCGGTTATAATCCGGATAGCTTTCCGGGCGGTTTTGGCTCTTCTTAAGGCTATCCGCATTAAAGTCCAATAATGTAATAAACCGTCTGGTTCCCGTAATTCCTCCCGACCACTAAAAGTAGTTTCACCAATCATCAATTGATGTTCATTCATTAAACCGACAACAGCATAAGTGTGACGGGGGCGAGGTATTTTTCCGAGGAGTTCGCCACTCCAGTTTGTTATTTCCAGACTGTCACCTTCCTGATAATCGGCTGCCGGAGTGTACTGGAGATGGGGATGGAATTCCCCATCACAGGTGTAAGTAATAATTGTCGAACTATCTTGAGTAGCTTCCTTGCTAACCAATAAATTTGTACAGGGATGAGCAAGTGAAAAAGATAAAATCAAAATAACTATGGGTTTTTGAATAATCTTCGTCATGTTCTCCTCTATTTATTCTAATTCCAGCCACTTTTTTAAAGTGGATATTACTTCTTTTCTATCTTCTTCCTGGAGGTCTTTGATTCGAGTAGAATGGTCGCCATCTTTAAGAACTTTTTTAATAGCATTAACTTTGTCTGAAGGCTCGACTCCGGTAGCGCCCCAGGGATCTTCCCTGCCATAAATATAAATAATATAATCGCCATTTTCTTTTAACCAGCTGTCCAATCTTTGCATAGGTTTCGGATTGAATTTTAAGCTTGTGTCACCGGCAAAAAAGGGATAAGAATAATCACAGGAACTAAATAATGTGTCAAAAGGTAAACCGTCATCCAATTCTCCATAATATCCCAATTGGGTGGCAAACTGATACATAGAAGGCCCTTTTAAACTCTTATCTGTGTACCAATGCGTAGCACTGGATTTTGTTAGGGGCTCCAGTAAACTATCAGGATTATCTGTATTTAGATTAATAGAATCCAATTCTAATCCGCTCCATTGCCAATATATAAAAGGAAATTCCAGAATAGAGTATTCAAATGCCTTCATATAATTTCCATAAGAAAATTGATAATTTTTACCTTTACAATACCATTTAAAGCGGGGTAAGATTGCATCTTTATTTTGAAGAGCAAGTATTTGATATTGCCTTAATTTTTTGCGTTCTTTTGCAGTTCCGACTTGATTAAAAAATTTTATAATTCTTGGATCCTCTTGAGAATGATTTAAAGGAGCAACATAGGCTACAGTGGCATCGACATCTTCCGGATAATAGCTTTTAAATAACAAAGTCGTCTGGCCTCCTTTACTTATCCCAGTATTTACCCATTTGTCCTGGTAAATGTTTTTTAATGCAGTCAATATCTTATGATGGTCCGCTGCTGCTTGCCTGGTATTCATATATTTCCAGACCATCGAATCCGGCTTAGAATCTTCAAAATAGCGATGCTCAACAATAATTTGGTTAGCATCTAAAATATCTGCTAATTCCCCGGCTTTAAATTTTGATACTGAATATCCAGCAGTGACATAAACTACCGGCTTGCTATAATCTTTGTGTCCTAAAAACACCTGCTGGGTGAAGTGGCCCATAGCTGGATTATTATGATCGATTGGCTGCTTAAAATGTAATTCCCAAACATCTTTGAATCCGGAATCTGTTTCTGCCGGTTTTATTTTTACTATATTGGGGATGTCTTTTAGTTGATGATATATTTTTGTTTTTCGAAAAGGCTTCCTTTGGCACGAATTAGTATCTTTCTGGAATAAATTTAGTTGGGAACAGGATGTTAGGAGAATCAATAGTAAGAATACTATAAGAAAAATATAACGTCTTAATGAAATTTCACCTGGAATAATTTTTTCCCCTCTTATTAGTATTTTTCTCTTTTTTGAGAAATATGCGAAAAACAAAGTTATGAAATAAACCAGAATCAATAAATATTGTAGGAATTGAATAATATTAAGTTGTTCAAGTCTTTGATTCTTTGATTAGAGAACCTAATATTATGTAGTATTGCAAATATAATAAAACTTTGATTTGTTACAAATAGATTTTATAGTGAATGATAAAAGAAGGCTAATATAAATACTATAATTATTGTGGCGAGAATTTATTTTGGTTTAAAATGATCAAAACCCTGGCCACTGAAATCCTGCATTTCTCCTTCGTTAAAGTATTGGAGGCCAAAATTATTATCTTTGATACTGCCGATTTGATATATGTTTGTTTTCAACATTTGTTTAAAATCTGCTTGCAATATTTCGAATTTACTAGCATCTACAGTAAATAAAAGGCAATAATCTTCTCCGCCATTTATAGCAAGGTCAATTGCATCCCAATTGTATTTTTCTGATACCTGTTTGAGCGAATTTGTAAGTGG
>JAIPHI010000056.1 GCA_021735285.1 Fidelibacterota bacterium
CCTTTAGTAAAAACAATCTTAATGCTGATTTAAAAGCCTTTCAAGCATTAATACAACATATTAAAAAAATTGATAAGGACAAACATACAGTAATCATGGTACAACCTGAAAATGAAATTGGCATGCTACCGGTGGCCAGAGATTATCACCCTCTTGCCAATCAAAAATTTAAACAGAATGTACCAATGGAACTGATCGAATATTTAAAAAATAACAAAGATCAACTGGTCCCGGAATTCAAAGCAATCTGGGCCCAAAACGGTTACAAAGAATCGGGAACATGGGAAGAAATTTTCGGAGAAGGTACGCAGGCTGACGAAATTTTTATGGCCTGGTACTATGCAAAATACACAAACGCAATAGTAGAAGCAGGCAAAAAAATTTATCCTCTACCAATGTATGTCAATGCTGCCTTAAATCTTCCGGATGAAATACCGGGCAAAGGATATCCGAGTGGCGGACCATTGCCCCATTTAATGGATGTTTGGAAAGCCGCCGGACCGGCTATTAATTTTTTCTCTCCGGATTTCTATTTCCCAAATATCAGACATTATAGCGATCTTTATACAAGACAGGGTAATCCTTTATTTATTCCAGAGCACCACTTTGATAATACTGTTGCAGCTAAATCCACATTTGTCTTTGGTCATTATGAAGCAATTGGTTTCTCTCCATTTTCTATTGAATCAATCGCTAATCCTGAAGAGGAACCGTTAGGAAAAGTTTATAATTTAATAGATCAGTTAACTCCTGTAATCACAGCAAATCAGGGCGACAATAAAATTGACGGCGTCCTTTTCGATAAAACATCAAAGAAAAGCGTGTTAAGATTTGGCGATTATGAATTTACTGTGAAACATAGCTATACTTTAGGATATGAGGCAAACTCCAAAAACGAAGAATGGGAAAACTCCGGAGCCTTAGTAGTCCAAACTGGCAAAAACGAATTTTTTCTTGCCGGATCAGGAGTTGTAATAACATTCAAAAATTTAAAAAACCCGGAATTAACCGTTGGCATCCTAAAAGCAGAAGAAGGCCGATTTGAAAATAATAAATGGAACGTAATCAGACATTTAAATGGAGACCAGACTCACCAGGGCAGGCATATCCGAATATTTTTAAATAACTATTCAATTCAAAGATTTGAGTTATATAATTACGAATAAATTTTTCAATATAGTACTTAATAACACATAAAATTAACAAGGAAACTTGCATGCAACAGATTACTAAAGGATTGCGAAGTGTATCAAATATTGGTTTATTTATCCTGCTTATCCCCCTAATTTTAACTTTACAGGCCAATTCCCAGACTGTAAGAATTGATGGCGTGATATCAACCGTATCGTCATCAGTTGCAAATGCTTCTGTAACTTTTATCAGCAATGCTGACACCACCAATCAAATTGCCACCACAACGGATCGCTCAGGTAATTATCAAATCAATCTTACAATGGCTGTCAAGTCAGAAATTCAGACTCCCTCCCATTACAAATTAGAACAAAATTATCCTAATCCATTCTCTTCGACTACAGCTATTGCCTATGAGCTTAATACCCAAACCAGAGCTGCTATCACTATTTTCGATATTTTAGGACGAAAAGTAAAACAGTATAAATTAGGATTTCAACCCACTGGCGTTTATAATGTAGTCTGGGATGGTAAAAATCATATCGGAGAACAGGTCGCTCCCGGGATATATTTTTATAGATTGCATGTCAAAGGAAAAAGTTTTGTAAAAAAGATGCTGTATAATCCGCAACAAAGCAACACCTTTAATTTCCAACCAAGAATCGAAGCACGTAAATCATATAATCAGAACAATTTATCTAAGGCAAACAATGCTCAAGAGACAATTTATACAGTTCGCATTGAAAATACTGATCAAACCTATCCTCAAATTGTTCCAGTCGAATTTGAACAGATTGCAATTCAAAATGACACTAGTATCAATTTCACTGTCGAAGAAAAAATAATAGTAAATCCAGCTCTTGTAAACTTCGACAGTACCCACCAGATAATCAGAGGTTTTGGAGCTGCTAATATTGTAGGCTGGCGTCCAAATATGACTGATGATGAAATTGAGAAGGCTTTCGGAACCGGTGATGGGAAACTTGGTTTTTCAATTCTTAGGTTACGAATTCAACCAGATAATAACAATTGGATTTACAACGTATCAACTGCAAAAAAAGCCTATGATATGGGCGTCAAGATCATTGCTGCACCCTGGACACCTCCGGCCTCAATGAAAACCAATAATAGTACAATTGGAGGCAGACTCAAAGAAGATAGTTACGCCGATTTTGCCGAATATCTGGCATCTTTTGTTGATTATATGGAGGATAATGAAGTTCCGATTTATGCTGTCTCGGTTCAGAATGAGCCGGATGTCGATGTTAATTATGAATCCTGTGATTATAACGCTACAGAAATGTTAAAATTTGTAAAAGAAAATGCCCCGGCAATTGGCACCCGGGTTATGGCACCGGAATCCTTTCATTTTGATCATTCTCTATCAGACCCACTCCTCAAAGATCAAGGAGCTTTATCAAATTTAGGCATGGTCGCCGGACATATTTATGGTGGCGGACTTGAGCCTTATCCCTTAGCCAGGGAAAAGGGAAAGGAAATGTGGATGACAGAACATTTTACTGATAGTCAACATTCAGCTAATCTGTGGCCTATGGCACTGGAAGTAGGCACTGAAATACATGATTGTATGGTGGCCGATTTCAATGCTTATGTATGGTGGTATATTGTCCGCTATTACGGCCCAATTGGCGATGGAGAAAGAAGTCAATCATATCCTAGAGAAGACTTTGCTGATAAGGGTGAGATCACCAAACGCGGATATATTATGTCTCATTATTCAAGATTTGTCAGGCCCGGCTATCATAGAATTGAATCTACTGAGAATCCGACAAAAAATATTTACATTTCAGCCTATAAAAACGACGCAAAGGTTGTGATTGTAGCTATTAATAATGGTTATCAGGCTATAAATCAGACCTTTACACTTCAAGATGGGACTTTTGACAAATTCACACCCTTTGTAACCACAGAGACAAAAAATGTCGTTCAAGAAAGTAGTTTGACCACGACTGATGGAAGTTTCAATATGACTTTACCAGGAAAAAGCATAATTACTTTTGTGTCAGAATAGAAATATAATTCTGATTTATAATTTTTTTAAAATCAAATTCTCTAATTAGGAATCTTCATGAGAAGAGTCAAGATATTATTTATATATTCAATCCTATTTTTCTTTGTAGCAATTATATATTCAAGCTCACCCACTTTAAAGACATTTATAAACCCCATTATTCCTGGTGATCATCCTGATCCTACACTAACTAAGATTGGGGATAATTTTTATACTTCAGGTTCTTCCTTTAATCCGACTCCTAAAATATATCATTCCACTGATCTGGTTCATTGGGAAGCCATAGCTCAGCCTGTTTCAGCATCATGGAGTCAATATGGTGATGAACCTGGCGGAGGCATATGGGGTGGACATACAGTTTATTATAATAATAAATACTGGCACTTCTTTGGAAGAGGTGGTGGCAGTATGTATTTTGTAAAAGCTGAACAGCCGGAGGGGCCCTGGAGTAGTCCAAGCAAATTGAATGTTCCGGAGAGTGTACCTGGACTGGGAGTTGATAATTCAATTTTTATTGATGATGACGGCATCTGGTACTTACTGGCGAAAAATGGCAGGGAAAACAATTATATTATTGAACTGGGAGAGAATGGTCAACCTTCCGGAGAGGTCTATGACTTGACATGGTTAAATCCCGATGCTAAAGGAAATCCATATGGCTGGGCTGAAGGTCCGGTTATGTGGAAGTATAATGGATATTATTATTACAGTTTTGCCCAGCATCTGGCTGGAGCACAATATGTAATGCGTAGTGATACCCTATCCGAGGATGAGTCTGACTGGACGATCATGAATAATGGAAACGATATTTTCGTTGGCACCAAAGGTGATTTCAATAGACCCAATCATATGTCACCTACAGTTATGCTTGATGATAGCACCAGCTGGGTGATAGCCCATGCTTATTATGAAGGTATTGGAAGTAACTGGATGGCCCAGGGACGTCAGGGAGTATTATGTCAACTTCGATATGATAGTAATGGAAAACCTGAGGTGGATTTCCCTTCTAATAAAGCAGTAGATACTCCGGATTTGCCCAGTAGCGGAATTTCCTGGATGGTTCCAAAATCGGATATGTTTGAATCTGATGAATTGCATCCGGAATGGTCTTTTTTGGGATATACTCCGGAGGATTCTTACTCTCTTACCGAGAAGAAAGGCTGGCTGACACTCCATCCCCCCTCGCGTTTGGGGAGTAACACGGTAATAAAAAACGATGGCGAACATAATTATACATTAATTACAAGAGTAAATTTCAATCCGGAGAAAGCATATGATGAAGCCGGGCTTTGGATTATTAATGGACCTGAAAATCTGGCTGCCAAAATATACAGTACTCAGAACAGTTCAGACCAGGATTTACTGGCATTAAGTTTCGATCAAACTAAATATACTGTAGGGAATACCATTGGTTCTGTTGTATGGATGAAGTTAGTTCGCAACTCTCACGAGGTTTCGGGTTATTATAGTTCAGATGGCGATAATTGGATTCAACTGGGTAACCCAATTGATATAACAGCTATGGATCAGGAACAGACTCAATTCAATGATTTCACGGGAAATCAACAAGGTCTCTATACGAAAGGCAACTCAGCTGATTTCGATTTATATATTTATCGGGATGCCTATTCATATATAGCTGCTCAATACCCGGCTAATTATTTTGGTGTAACACCAGGAGACCAATATCT
Organism: Fidelibacterota bacterium; assembly: GCA_021735285.1. Taxonomy (GTDB): domain Bacteria; phylum Fidelibacterota; class UBA2242; order UBA2242; family JAFGTP01; genus JAIPHI01. The sequence continues at coordinate 4,855 of JAIPHI010000056.1, forward strand.
CAGTGATATTAATAATGGGGATTGGGCCATGTATGCCGGAGTAGAATTTGGTAAACAGAAACAACCCGAAGTGGGCTTAGACTATCAAAGAACACCTGATAGCATAAGAGTATTGGCCTTCAATACAACTAGCAGTGGCAATATAGAGGTTTGGATGGATTCAATAGAGACCGGGAATAAAATTGCCTCGGGTTCTATTGATGGTTCCGAAGGTGACTATGATTTCTATACATTTTCTGTCGATTCAATCTCCGGACGGCATGATGTATATTTCCGGTTTACCGGGCCCGTAGATAGAGAACTTTTTCGTGTTAAAAGTTTCAAGTTTACTGCAAAAAATATCCCCACTTCTATTGATAATAACCAGATTGATAATGATTCGCCCAAAAAGTATTCCCTTGCTCAGAACTATCCCAATCCATTTAATCCTACCACAAAAATAACTTACTCAATTCCGGAAATGAGTCATATTTCGTTGATAGTATATAATCCTCTAGGCCAGAAAATAAAAACACTCTTTGAAGGCGTTAAACCTGCTGGAAATTATATTACTTTTTTCAATGGAAGTGACTTAGCCAGCGGAGTCTACTATTACCAGCTACAATCAGATAAGTTTATAAAGACAAAAAAACTGGTCTTATTAAAATAAATCTTTAACAATTAAAAATTGGAGAAAAGACTATGAAAACAAATTTTTTAGGTAACAACATCCACAGAAAGACTACCGGGTTCAAATTCGGTCAGACCATTAAAGCAATAGCAACATTAGTTATAATAATTTCATGCTATATCTCTCTTATTGCAGCACCGTCTGGCGGTCCCTATGGCCCAATCCAAAAAAATTACAATCTACCTTCCGTCTCAGGAAAAATTTATTACGTTGCTCCTGATGGCAATCCACAAGCATCCGGTTTAAAGCTCAACACTCCTACTACCATAGAATCCGTAATAGAAAGGGTAAAAACCGGCGATGCTATCATCCTCAGAGGTGGAACCTATCGAACAGGTAATCTGGTGTTGAACCAGGGCATTTCAATGCAACCCTATCAAGACGAAAAGGTAACTTTTAAAGGAACCTGGGTTGCCAAAGATTGGCAGAATATACACAGAGGTCTTTGGAAAATTAAATGGGATCGTCTCTTCCCCAACGAACCTTTGGACTGGTGGAGATATGACTGGGAAGCCCGTTTCACGCCTATGCATCGTTTTAATAATGATGTGGTATTTGTTGACGGCAAATTTTTACAAGCAGTGGGCTGGTTAGGGGAAGTTACTGATAGCACCTATTTTATTAATTATGAAAAAGGTGCGATCTATATTGGTGCCGATCCATCTAAACATACAATCGAAATCACAGCCTATAATAGTGCAATTACCCGAACTACTGGCGAAGCCCACGGTAAAAAATCCGATGGCAAGGGACCGATTATTAGGGGAATACATTTTGATCAGTATGCTCGTCTGGCCTTTGAAATCGAAGGAACCGAGCCTCAAGGTCCGGCAAAAGAGGAAAACTTCGGCAAAAAAGTGGTAGGAACTACATTAGAGCATTGTACTATTTCCAATTGTTCTCGGGTTGCGGGTTATTTCCGGGGTGATTCTCTGACAATCAGACATTGTGAAGTATATAATACCAGCACAGAAGGAATCTACATTATCGCGTCCAATGATGTTTTGCTGGAAAAAAATATTTTACGAAAAAACAATATTGAAAGAATTACGGGATATTATCCCTCGGCAGTCAAGATCTTTAATCAATCTCATAGAGTTGTTTGCCGGGATAATCTGGTCACCGATCTTCCCTATTCCAATGGTATCTGGTATGATGTAGGTAATGTTGATGGTGTATTTATTAATAATTGGGTGGAGAATGTAGGTTTTAATGACGACCCAATTCCCGGTGACAGGATCTGGCCTGTTGATAATGGTTTTTATTTCGAAATTTCAAAAGGAGTGACTTGTGCAGGGAATGTTTTTGTAAATTGCGATCGTGGGTTGTCAATCCTAAATAGTTGTGACGCTCATATATACAATAATACATTTGTTAATAGCATGGCCAGTGTTGCCAGAACTGATCGGAGTGCCGAAGGAGATCATTTTGGCTGGCATCCTGCTACGGGCCCCGGAGTCGAAGAAAGAGATGGCCATATATTTGCTAATAATTTGTTAGTAAGTACTGATATGCCCCGTCCATTATCCTTTGTCTGGCAGCCAGACTTTATGTGTGATAGACTTCCCCAATCTCAATTAAAACAAATGGATCATAATATCTATGTTCGAACTAAAGATTCCCAATTTCCACTTATGTTATGGAGCCCAGCCAATGAGGAAGATTGTCAGGCAGAAATAAATTCACTTGAGCAATTACAAAAAATGTTCCCAAACTTGACAGAAAATAGCAGCTATCACTCTGACTACAAAGGACCTTTATTTAAAAGCGTAGATCTGAAAAATCTTCAACTATTACCTGATTTCCCTGGAAATAAAACCGGGATGCAGCTTCCACCAGAAGTGAAAGATATGATAGATTTGAAGGGAGAAAAGACTTATATCGGAGCCTACCCTTTACTACCCTAAAGAATGAATTCTATTACTTTTTGACTATATAGCGATTTTCAAATAAGTTGTCTTATGAAATAATATATATAATTTATTACAAATACTAGTTAAATCAATTTTTCACTTCAGCCTATTGAAGGCTTCAGGAAAACCCACAACTAAGGATAGTTATGCTACATCAGACAAAACTTTTGCAAATCGCTATAGAAGAATATAACGATTACCATACAGGCCCCAGATGTGTCTTTTGGAAAATGCTTCTACTATCTATCGAAAAACCTATGTCCTGTAAAAGTATACAGATATGCTCCCTCATTATCCTGTTAGTGATGAAAGTATATTTTGGCTTTTGTGGTATTTAAAAAAACCTACAATATTTGTCAGGTCAAACTCAATAAGACTCTAGCTGAGAAGTTGCAGTAGTACCTTTTTCGATCATGGTGCTAGTCCAGACAACATCTTTATTCTCATCTCGCATCTGATATTTTACAACACCACCAGGAACTTTTGGAGTAAGCCACCAGTCCGTTGAACCTGAACTGGTAGTAGCAATATATCGGATATGATCCGTATTAAAAGTTCCGGCTGGAGTAGTGATCGTTTCTTCTCCTATTTTTGCTCCCTCAATACTTTCTTCTGTGACTTGAGTAGGCTGCATATAAACACTCTGATTCGTTACCGGGACTTCGCCTTGATTACCCTTGGCATCCTTAGCTCTTAATCTTAATACTCTTCCTTCTTCTGGCGATAAAAGGGCTTCGTAAATCCAGATGTCTTGCTCATCTTTCCAGGAAATCCGCCACCATTCATTACCATTATCAAGCTTTTTTAAAAAAGCTTTTTCTATTACTATGTGTGAATTCTCCTCATTATCCATCTTAAATTTTGCATATTCACCAGGAGTAAAGGAATCTTTTGAAATCCACAGGCCTCCCGGAGCAAAAGCATATGTAAAGACAACCTGGGCTTGAGTTATCATAAATTGGTTCCAACCCGCCGTCGCCGGAGCTGGCAATTTTTCTTTTGGTGCTAATCTTTCATAAACTGCATTGGCAGCCCGTTCTGAAGCAGCTTTACTTAACCCTCCAACTGCCCCATCTACTATAGCATCCGTGACGCGGCTGCAACCCGATAAAATAAATATAATTAACAAGATCACAAACATGAACAGATTCTCTCGTTTCATCTTAAGTACCTCCTGGTTCTTATTAAAAAGAATTTAATAGTAAATTCAATTGTCCTCACTATGATCACTTTTCCTGATCCACAATATGAATTACCCCCATGGATGTTTAGTAGTTTATTTGGGGCTCTCATAGATCATGTCATTACTCATTTTCTCAATTTTTTTAAAACCCCGATATTACACCGAAGGCTATACGATTGCCATTATTTTTTAGATCTCTGATATATTCCAGATTCAATCTTAAGTTACGAGCCAATAAGTAAGTTCCGCTTAGAGAAAGGGTATGATAGTCTGCCGGCCTCCATTCACTGTCAATCCAGTTGTATAACATAGTGATATAATATCTGGACATATCAGGTTGAGGATGATATATTACTTCTCCAATAATTCCATTGGTTTCCACTGCATTTGTTGCCCATATAAAAGGATTACTATCCTCTCTGTATAGATATTGGCCGGTTATATCAAACATATCTTGAAGTGAAAAAGCAATATCAGGACCATAATACTGGACAGTGTTAGTATAGCTACTCACGTTATTAGTGATTTCTTCTTTACCATAATAAATAAAGCCCCCTATTGAAACATTATCATCAATAGCTTGATTTACACGGAGGCCAAAATTTTTGTATTTATCTTGATCAAACATGTGGTCCGCTTCAGCCTCCCCAATACCATTTCCGTTTACAACCATACCAATAATATCAGTAGAAGTACTCTCCAGACCATATACAAACATCAGACCACGATCGTAGGTCAGGTCTATCAAGGAATTACCAATATTTTTTTTATAAATTTGATAATCTTCGAAAGTTAGACGCAACTCTCTTTTCATTAAAGGATCCGAAGTCTGGAACTGACCTGCCATGATGTCCAAATTGGTGTCAAAAATATCATTAAAATGGATATAAGCATCCTCTATACCAGCCACTTCACCTCTTTCTGAAAGGTAGAAATACATATAATAACTGATATCTTTATAGAGCGAGCCTCCAGAAAGTAGTTTCATGCCCCAGGGTATTTGCAGGTCATTGTTAACATCTTGATCATCATCAGCCAGCATATAGGCTTCAAATTTCATAGCTAAAGGGAAGTCCTTGTTTAACCAGAGCAGATCATCTCCAGCAGTGACATAATCACGCTCCCTTTCTTCCTCAGGAATAACAAAGCCATCTCCGGCAAAATCATCGCCATAAGGTTTTAAGCGAGGAAATGCCGCATGGCAGGTGGTACACGAAATATTATATCTTCTGGCAAAAGCCGGAATAGCATACGTCACATGCCCGGCGATTAATAAAATTACTATCAAGGCTAAGAATATTTTTTTTAAGAACATCTTTCCCTCCTTTGTTATTCATATACTTCAAACTCAGTGGAAACTTTATTCATAACTGTTATCTCACTTTCTTCTTCCGGCACATCTAAATATTCAGCAACTGGTTTAACCAATTTTTGATAATTCAAAGTAGCAGTTACTTCAACCTCACCAAAAGCGATATCTCGTGGCATAGGCCAGGAATATGTTTCGATTTTTGTTTCCCGCGGTCCAATCCTATAATCTACACCTAATTCTCTCGTATTCCACTGCATAATTGTCATATTCCCATTCTGGTCAAAATAGGGCATCCGAAAAATCCTGTCTCCGACTGGAACGCCATCCCTGGCGACTCCTTCAAAATCCTCCAATCCAAGGGCATCACTAAAGTCTTGATATGCCAACTCATCTGAAGCAATTGTGTACTTTTCTCCTTCAAATCCCTTTTCATCGACTTTGAGATGGTAAGTGTTGCCTTTTGAATCACGGGCTTCAACATGGAGCCATAAAATTCTATCTTCTACTGATCCGGTCGGTATTTTATGACCGGCTTTGGCATTAAACAACTCTATCTGAATAAGCGCTGTACCATCGTATGGAATCTCGGATTCGCGACAATGCATTGATAATTCTATAGCACCTCTCAATTTGGCAGGTTTATGAGCACCGAGAAAAACATGCTGTGCAACTGTATCAATCTTTGCCATGCTGGCACTACGCCCAATTGCTCCCGGCATATGACAGTCAAAACATTTGACACTTTCTTGGGAATAAGGGCCTTCTTCCCACTCCTTTTGAGTAGATTTTACCCAAACTCCAAACGGATTTCTTTCATTATGACAGCTACCGCACAATTCAGTTTTTTCATAAATGGGGTTATACTCCGTAACATGATGGGGTGACTCGAGGCCCGGTTTAGCGCCATATTTAATTCGGCCCGGACTGGAAATATAATTAAAATTGACCGGATCATTATTTTTCACACCTACGATCGAATGGCACAGATCACAACTCACCCCTTCATTGGCTCTTGAGCCCTCCTCTGGTCTGGGCGGAGGCAGATCACCGGCTAAATATGACAAAGGAGCATGGCAACCATTGCAACCATCTACCGCTTCTTTAAAGTTGGGATCATTTTTAGCATGGGGCACAGCCAGATCGAAATACTCTATTTCATCCCAATGATGAGTGAAAGATTGAGACATCATAGCCCGTTTCCATTGTTGATAGATATCAGTATGACAGCTTTGGCAAACTTCCGGCTTTTCGTATTGACTATACTTTTTCGTATTTTTGGCGTGTTCACCGGCAGGCAAAGCTTCTTTTTCCTGCCCGAAAGTAAAACTTAATAACAAAATAAATAATAGTTTTTTATACATCGTATTCCCTCCTGAACGAAATTAAGTATAACTATGCAGACCGATCAATAAATAACTCACGCCCCAATAAGTAAAGAGGACTGAGAGGAACGTTACAATAATTACAATAGCTTTTTTGACAAGGTTGGGGTGTGACAAATGAAAATAAAAAGTAAGAATAAGAATATTGATCAGAGCCCAGGTCTCTTTGGGGTCCCAGGACCAATAATTACCCCAGGAAATATAAGCCCATATAGCTCCGGTAATTAATCCTATATTTAAAAAGAAAAAACAAATCTTTACTTCCCGATCCATCTTTGTTATTAAATCATCAATCTTTTCTGGGGACAACACATTTTTCCTTGCCAATAGAAAAACAGCATATACCAATGCTATAAAAATTGAAACATAACCGAAAAAATAAGCCGGGACATGAATATACATCCAAATACTATTTAAAGCTGGCATCAATGGTTCCGGCTTTTTCATCTCATTAGGTAATAGAGCAGCAATAACCAGCAGAGCAATTACTAAAATAATCATTATCCAGCGAATATCTTTGGGAATCTGTTTCTTCCAAAAAACATAACGGATACCGATTAAAAATGGTAATAAAATCATAGTTTCATACAAATTACTAAAAGGCGGATGTTGAGCCAAAATCGATCTCACAATCAAAGCAATTAAATGGAGAGATAATCCAATTATGAAAAAAGACCTTGATGATTTTTCTGATTCTTTTACAAAATGTAATATGCAACTTATAATATATGCAACAGTTGTAATAATCAGTAGTATTGATTCCACACTCATTTATTTGTCCTCCCTTTTCAAAGCAATATAAAGAAAAATCAAATATATTACCGACAGAACTAGTAGAAGTCCTACCGCTTTTACTTCCGCTACTTCAATAATGCTTACGAATTGATATCCCACAGGATTAATTATCAATTTATGCTTATCAATTATTTTTGCCTTACCGGGTTTTAATTTGTATTTATCTCCATTAAACAAGAGACTGAATTGGCTATCGCGATGATCATAATTAACTAAAACAAGTGTGTCTCCTCCAATCTCAAGTGTATCTTGTAATGCAATAGAAAATTTTCTCTGGTCAAGGCCAATATTACAGGTGAACTTTCTATCATAGGCACTCTGATAAAAACGGTAATGCTTATAAGCCATAGGTTCATTAACAGCTAATTTTACTGTATCGCTGCGGTTAATTACCAGATGACTAATAAAAGCCCGTGGCATTCGACTACCTTGGTGCCGTATGATCTCAAATTTTTCCAGGTGTATTAATAGACTATCATTTTGATCGTTACTGGGGATATGGTCAGCGAATTGAACAGTCTCACCCTCCTCAAGTATTAAATTAAATCTATCATTAACACTCTTTTCATATATAATTACAATAAATATCAGGGCTAAAATCAGGTGGACAATTTTTTGGGCCGTGTTTTTTATTACCCCAATAAAAACAGAAACCAACAGCAACACAGTAATTATTGACCAGAGGGCTATATTGAGGGCAGAATTATAGAATCTATCCAGATGGAAAAAGTGGACAATGGTTTTAATACCTGATAATTCCGAGGAAGGAATCGGTCGGGGAAATAAAGTGCTGAGGATCAGAAAAATCACTAAAATTGCCAGCACAATTAAAAATATTTTTTTAATAATCTCTTTCATATTTATCCTTAAATATAGTTTAGACACCAAAACACTGCTTTAAAAAAGCATTAGATCATATATAATATATTATGAAACCTTTTTTGCTGAATACCCCGCCCCCTCCTATTATTTCAAATACATTTTATAAAATACTTAATATAAAAAATATTAACCAGGTTTACATAAACAGTCTTCAATTATGTTTATAAAGTTAATATATCAAACATCTATTCTAATTTCAAACTTTTCGCTTATAATTTTTTAATGATGGATTCATAAAAAACTCAATAACGTCATTGCGGAGACGATAATATCCAAATCTTAGTTGAAATTTTTTATAGAGGGGCTCTTTTCTTTTTTAAGCTCTCAATTTAGCAATGGAACCTCTCCATTTTTTTGGCCAATTTCAACTATAGCGATTTGCAAAAGTTTCGTCTGATGTAGCATAACTATCCTTAGTTGTGGATTTTCCTGAAGCCTTCAATAGGCTGAAAGAAAAAATAGATTTAAACAGTATTTATGACAAATAATATCTACTATTTCATAAGACAACTCATATTACAATCGCTATAAAAATAATTTAACACCTCAGCTGAATACTAAAATACTAAAATTTTATTATAATACCGAAACAAATTTAATTTGATTGAATAAGTGAGTATCATAAAAAAACGGGTGGAGCTCAGATAGTTAAAAAATAATTATTGCAATTATCAGTAGCAGTTCGTATCTTATTATGACTGAATAAATATATTAGTCATTGAGTTATATAAACGGTGAGAGGCCTGTTATGCCAACCAAATTTTCACAGCAAGAACAACAAATTATTAGAGAAAAATTGGTTAATAAAGCCACAGAATTTTTCTCAAAACATGGTTTCAAAAAAACCAGTGTCAAAGAATTAACCGATGCTGCAGGAGTTTCCAAAGGCTCATTCTATAGTTTTTTTGATTCTAAAGAGGAACTATTATTTGAAGTTTTTGAGGAACAAGAAAAGTTTCGCAACAAAATAATGTCAGAGGTCGTCAATTCTGATATGGAGGCTGAAGAGGCAATCAAATATTTATTTCACAAAGCCCTGGAAAATATTGAAAGAAACCAAATTTTTCAAAGGATATACGAAGAAAATCTAATGGAAAGAATTATCAGAAAAATTCCTCCCCAAAGAATAAAAAAGCACCAGGAACAGGATCTTAATGATGCTCTCGGTTTTATCAAACATTTACAGAAAAATAGTAATTTAATCGATGAGCCTCCCAAGGTCATTGTTGGCCTTTTTCGAGCTGCATTTTTTCTTACTCTTTATGAAAATGAAATTGGGAAAGATATTTATGAAGATGTTGCCAATTTACTCATTGAGTGTCTTGCCAAAGGCTTAACCCAAACAGAGGAGCAATAAATGATAG
>JAIPHI010000057.1 GCA_021735285.1 Fidelibacterota bacterium
GGTTGTCAGGGATGTGGATTTTGTTATTATAGTTGCCCCGAACCGGGTGCTATCACAGTCTTTAAAAAATGGGAAGAAATTACTGAAAAAAAATACTGTCCGCATTGTGAAGAGGAACATAAGGTTTTTAAAAAACATGCAAGTGATGAAAACTACTATTGTACTAAATGTTTACAAAAGATATAAAATATTATAATAATCCTATTGAGGATTTTGATAAGGAGGAAATATGGCAAAACAATTCTTAAAGGGCAATGTTGCAATTGTCAAAGGAGCAGTACTTGCTGGATGTAATGCCTATTATGGATATCCTATAACACCGGCCAGTGAAATTGCTGAAGCTGCGGCTAAATACGTTCCTGAAGCCGGTGGTACATTTTTACAAGCGGAGAGTGAAATAGCGGCTATAAATATGGTCTATGGTGCAGCATCTGGTGGGGCGCGGGTAATGACTGCTTCATCAGGGCCGGGCATAAGTCTAAAAGCCGAAGGTATTTCTTATTGTGCAGGAGCTGAACTCCCTTGTGTAATTGTATCTATTGTGCGAGGAGGGCCAGGCCTGGGAAATATTGGTCCTGAACAGAGCGATTATAATCAGATAGTCAAAGGTGGAGGACATGGTAATTATAAAACTATAGTGCTTTCGCCAAATTCAGTACAGGAGATGTTTGATTTTGGCCAGCTGTCTTTTGAATTAGCTGATAAATACCGGAATCCTGTTTTTATAATGGCCGACGGCTTTACAGGGCAGATGATGGAACCTGTAAATATTAGTGAACCAAAGATTGAATATCCTGAAAAAAATTGGGCTGTCAAAGGAACAGCTGAAACATCGGATAATTTGATAACTTCTATCCAGCTAGCCCATGATGATCTTGAAGCCCATAATGAAAAACTACAAAAAAAATATAGTATAATGGAAGAAGAGGAAGTGCGCTATGAAGAGTTGTATATAACTGATGCGGAGATTGTGCTGGTTGCTTTTGGGATTGCCTCCCGGGTTGTTCAATCAGCAGTTGAAGAGTTACGCAAGGAGGGAATTAAGGCTGGTATGTTTAGGCCTAAAACCCTATTTCCTTTCCCCAAAAAACAGATATCAAATTTGTCTAAAAGGGCAGAAAAATTTCTGGTAGTAGAAATGAATAATGGTCAAATGTTAGATGATGTCAAACTGGCTATTGAAGGGCGCAAACCGGTCCATTTTTACAATCGAATGGGCGGTAATGTGCCTTCAATAAAAGAAATTCGTGAAAAAGTACTCAAGATAATGAGGTAAAATATGGCTAAGAATATATTGACTCGATCAACAACATTTTATGATGAATATTATAGAAAACCGGGGGCAGATAAAAAGAACACGACCTATTGTCCCGGCTGTGGACATGGAATTCTCCATAAATTGGTAGCGGAGGCTCTAGAGGATTTTGGAGTTCGTGATAGGTCGATTTTTATCAGTCCTGTAGGTTGCAGTGTATTTGGTTATTATTATTTCCATACAGGTAATATTCAAGCGGCTCATGGCCGGGCTCCGGCAGTTGGTACAGGAGTGAAAAGAGCAAATCCGGATAGTATAGTGATCAGCTATCAAGGTGATGGCGATCTGGCAGCTATTGGCGGGCTGGAGATTTTGCATGCCGCAAATAGAGGTGAAGGTATGACTGTCTTTTTTGTTAATAATGCGATTTATGGAATGACGGGCGGCCAAATGGCGCCTACTTCTTTAGAAGGTCAGGTAACAACAACTACACCTCGGGGTAGAAGTATAGAGAATGAAGGTTATCCTGTTAAAATGAGTGAGATCATTGCTACTTTAGATGCACCTGTTTATGTAGAAAGAGTAATGTTAGCCGATACAAAATCTATTATGCACGCCAGAAAAGCTGTTCGCAAGGCTCTCAAAATTCAGATTGAAGGCAATGGCTTTGCATTTGTAGAAGCATTGGCAGCTTGTACTTCGAATCTCAGGAAACAGGGACCTGAAGCCATGAATTGGGTTAAAGAAGTGCAACAGAAAATATTCCCAATAGGTGTTAAGAAAGATATTTCTGACGATTTTGAAGCTATGAGAAGAGAGCATAAAAAAGTAAAATTCGAAGAACTGTTTGATCTACTCGATGTGCATGAATTAAATATAGACAAAGAAAAGGTGCAAAAATATAGTGACAAAGAGGTTCGCCAACATTTTAAAATCGCAGGATTTGGGGGCCAGGGTGTATTGAGTTTGGGAACAGTTTTATCAGAAATGGGCATGCGCCACGATTACGAAGTTAGCTGGTTACCTTCCTATGGCCCGGAAATGCGGGGCGGAACAGCTAATTGCAGCGTTAAAATCTCATCCCGTAAGATTGGGACGCCTCTTGTAGATAATCCCACTTTATTGGTTGCTATGAACAGACCCTCGCTGGATAAATTTGAGGATGCTGTCGTTCCGGAGGGTATCATAATTTATGACAGTTCTTTGATTGATAGGAAGCCTGAAAGGGATGACATTGAAGCCATTGCTTTGCCAGCTACGAAAATAGCCGATGAGCTGGGTAATACGAAGGTCGCAAATATGGTCATTGTCGGCGCTATAAATGAAAAACTGGAACTCCTATCTCAGGAAGTCATAATGGAGTCTATTGGTGATGTACTCAAAAAAGCCAAATTTGTTGATATTAATAGGAAGGCGATAGGCAAAGGGGCTGAATTTATTCGGAATATGGGATAAAGTTAGAGGAAATTATTTCATAATATTATAGAACTTTATATTTAATTTCACACAAATTTATTCTTAATTGAAGAGGATAAAAATACAATTTTTGGTTATTTATTTGTGAATAACCGCAGGTTAAAATTTTTTTCAAATAGCCAAATTTTTATTTGGTAAAAGCAGAATATGCGATCAATTCTACAATTAAAGAAGGACTTATCTGTTAACTTACCTAAGTTAAATTAATGAGAGCTTTATATTTTTAACCTGATTCCGTATCTACTTTTTCTTACTTAAAACTATCATTAAAAAAAATTAAAAAACAGTTGACAAAATAAAATAAAGAAGATATATTATCAATGATTAGTAACTCAAAGTTGAACAACAAACACTAAATATTGAACAACTAAAACTTGGGAGGGTGGTTGCAAAAGAAATCTTCATCAGTAAAGTTGTTACTATTTATCAATTTATTATTAATAATTAGCCTAGTCTCCTGTGAGCGTAATAATAAACAGCAAGTCCAAACAAACTGGGCAGTGGATGCTATCTGGTATCAGATCTTTCCCGGAAGATTTCATAATGGTGATCCTTCCAATGATCCTACCAAAAAATCTTTAGAAGGTACCTGGCCTTATGATTACCAGGAAAAATGGCAGCTTATGCCCTGGACCGATGCCTGGTATAAATTACAGTCCTGGGAAAAATATAATGGTGAAGGTTTTTATTATAACGCTCAATTAAGAAGATATGGTGGTGATTTACAAGGTATTCTTGACAAGCTAGATTATTTACAAAAATTAGGCATTAATGCACTTTATCTAAACCCGATTTTCGAATCCCCATCCAGCCATAAATATGGTGCTACTATGTATCGCCATATTGATAATAATTTTGGTCCCAATCCGAACAAGGATTCCTTAATCTGGAAAGCTGAAACTCCGGATGACCCAGCTACCTGGAAGTGGACCACTGCTGACAAACTGTTTCTGAAGCTGATTAAAGAATTACATAAAAGAAATATGAAAATCATTATAGATGGTGTTTTTAACCATGTTGGGATTCCCTTCTGGGCTTTTCAAGATGTGAAGGAGAAAGGTAAAAAGAGCAAGTATTCAGATTGGTTTGTGATTGAATCCTTTGATGACCCCAAAACTCCTGAAAATGAATTCAAATATCACGGTTGGTACGGAATTCCTGATCTTCCTGAGTTAGAAGAAGATAAAAATGGTCCATGTCAGGCTTATAGACAACATATCCATAATATCGTAAAAAGATGGTGTGATCCCAATGGTGATGGCAATCCTGAAGATGGCATCGATGGTTGGCGTCTGGATGTGGCTCATCAAGTAAGTATGAAATTCTGGAAAGATTTTAGTAGCTGGGTTAGAGAGATCAATCCGGATGCCTATCTTACCGGTGAAGTCTGGTGGAAAAATTTTGAAGAGAATGTGATGTATGATGCCTCTCCTTATCTTGAAGAGGGCCCTTTTGATGCTGTTATGAATTATCGTTTTACTGATGCTATGGCCAAGGCATTCATTAATCAAGAAGACCAAATACTACCTTCTGAATTGGATCAATTATTAGGTTTTATACGAAGCAATTATCCTGATAAAAGTCAGTTGATGTTGCAAAATTTGATGGGGAGTCATGATATTGAACGCTTTGCCTCCATGGCAGTAAATCCTGATCGCTGGATTGACCATGCTTCTAACTTGCAATATGACAAAGATTTTAAAATTCGCAAACCAAATCAAGCTGAGAAGCAAATTCAGAAAGTAATTATTGCCTTTCAGTTCACTTATCCTGGAGCACCTTATATCTATTATGGGGATGAAGTCGGTATGTGGGGAGCTGATGATCCGGATTGTCGAAAACCGATGATTTGGGAAGAATTTGGTTATGAGGATGAAAAGTATCATCCCTTTGGTCTCGATCGACCAGTTAATGAGGTGCAAGTTGATCATGATCTTTTTAATTATTATAAAAAATTTATAGATATTCGAAAAAAATATAAATGTCTGCGGACCGGAACATATAAAACTCTACTAACTGATGATAAAAATATGCTATTTGCTTTTGAGAGAAGATTGTCAGATGAACAAATTATTGTTTTATTTAATTTATCTGAAAAAACAAAAAGAATTTATCCTGTAGATTTGTTATCCGAATTCGATCTTAACCAGTGGGATTTAATTTTCCCGGAATCTACAGAAAAAGAACAGTTAAATAGAAAAAGTTGCAAAATATTTTATAAAAGTATAAAAAAGGACGGTCTAAAGTATGAGTAAGAATTATTTATTGAAAATACTATTTATGGTATGTATCACATCTCTTATTCTATGGAGTGGGACCACTGGTAAAATTGCCGGAGTAGTTTCAGATGAAAAGACTGGAGAACCTTTAATGGGAGTTAATGTAGTAATCGAAGAATTAGGATCAGGAGCTGCTACAGGACAGGATGGAAGTTATTTAATATTGAACGTTCCTCCCGGAGAATATACACTTAATTTCTCTATGATTGGCTACAGACCTGTAAAGGTCAAAAGTGTGCAGGTCAATATTGATCTTACAACTAATATTGATATCGAAATGGGAACAGAAGATATACAAGGAGAAGCAGTTGAAGTCATAGCTCAAAGAGAAGTCGTTAAAAAAGATGTGACCTCTACAACTTCTATTGTTGATTCGAAGAAAATAGACAGAATGCCTATCACTGATATGAATGAGATAGTTGAAATGCAGGCGGGTATGGTTGATGGCCATATGCGGGGCGGTAGAAGTGGCGAAGTTCAATACAGGATTGACGGAATGTCGGTTAGTGATGTTTATGATGGAGGGCAGCTGATTACAGTATCGAAAGATATGATCCAGGAGATACAGGTGGTTTCGGGTGCCTTTAATGCCGAGTATGGACAGGCCATGTCCGGAGTTGTAAATGTGTCCACTAAATCTAATTTTCCGGAATGGGGAGGGCAGGTAACTCTCTATTCCGGTGATTATCTAACTCCTCATAATGATCTATTTATGGGAATTAATCAGATCAATCCTATTGCAACCCGGAATATCAATGTTTCGCTCAGGGGGCCAATTATAAAAGATAAATTAAGTGTCAGTTTCAATTCAAGACAGGTGAAATGGCAAGGCTGGTTGAATGGTAAAGATAAATATAATCCATGGAATGTAGCAGCCCCCATTAATGGTCAAGATGGTCCAGAACTTTATTCTCTAGGCCAGGATCCGATGATAGATAGTATAATTGTTCAGCAGAATATGCCTGAGGGAGAAAATTTTGACTCTCTATATAATCACTACAGAGATATCCATAGTAATCCTCTAGGGGATGGGGAATATCAGCCTATGCAATGGAATACAAATCAATACTATCACGGTCTATTAGGTTGGAAGATTAGTAGTAAAATGGATTTTACATTGCAAGGGTCTTATAGAGATTATACCTGGCAGGAATATCAGAGTGTAAGCACGGATAATCGTTTGTACAGATATGTACCTGATGGGATTTTAACTCATAATGAAAAAAGTAATAATATAATAGCCAAATTTAATCATTCTTTATCTATGAATACTTATTATAATTTAGGTTTTTCGCGAGCTGAAAAGAAGTATAAAAACTATAATGAGAATGATATTGCAATATATCCGGAAGTCGCTGCTAACAGAGTTGATTCCTACAGTTTTTTGACGGGAGGTTCAGATAATAATCGTTTTCGTCGTAAAACGATCACCAATACAATTAAATTTGATATTACCAGTCAGGTAAATAAGGCCAATAAAGTCAAAGCTGGTTTGGAAGCTCGTTTACACACCTTAACTATGCAGGACTATGAATTAAGGCCTCCACAAGAAAAAACAACAATTGATCTGATGTTTGATGATCCGGTCATGGATTCACCCAGAATTATGGATATTTCTTCTATATATAATAGTAGTTATGAACATCATCCAAAACAATATGCAGCTTATATACAGGACAAAATTGAGCTTAAAGAATTGATCATCAATGTGGGAGTGAGAGCAGATTATTTTGAACCTGATGGTATTGTATTAGCGGATCCTTCTGATCCTAGCATTTATAATCCTATTAAAGAGGAGCATAAACAAGACCCCATAGAAAATAGAAAAGAATATTGGTATGAAGATGCTTCCAGTAACCTGCAAATCAGTCCCCGTTTTGGAGCTAGTTTCCCTTATACAACTAAGGGTATTATCCATGTTAGTTATGGTCATTTTTTTCAAATTCCTCCCTTTGAATTATTATATAGGAATCCTGAATTTGATCTGGGAAGTGGAACCGGGAATGTAGGAGTGATAGGCAATGCTAATCTGGATGCCAAAAAGAATGTCAAAGGAGAAATCGGTTTAAAACAGGAAATCTATCCGGGCTTTGTGGTTGACCTAACAGCCTATTTTCAGGATATCCGGAATCTGGCAGGAACCCGGAATACCCTGATCGATTTAGCTGGAGGTGCAGCCAGTTATAATAAAATTGATAATACAGATTTTGCTTATGTCAAAGGTTTGGTTCTTACTCTGAATTATGACAATCCTGCTGGTTATTATGGTAGTATTGATTATACATATCAGATTGCGAAGGGTACAGCTTCGAATCCGGAAGATGCCCGGGATGCTGCTACGAGCGGTTCTCTACCGGAAATATTTTTGATTCCATTAGATTGGGATCAACGGCATACAATTAATTTAAATGCAGGATATGACAGCGAGATATGGGGTGTCAATGTAATTGGTAGATATGGAAGTGGCATGCCATATACTCCTATTATGACAACTGATATAAGTACAACTCTTGAAAATAGTGAGTTCAAACCCTATACTCTAAATTTTGATATGAATTTATATTATCTTACTAATTTTATGGGGCTGGAGCAAAGATGGTTTGTCAGAGTGCGGAATGTTTTTGATAAATTGAATGTGACGGATGTTTATCCTCGATCCGGTGAGGCTGACTTCACTCCCGAAGAACAACGAATCAAAGAGTTAAATCTTGCAGAAGTTGTTAATACTGTGGATGAATGGTTTCAAAATGAAACTTATTATGAAGAGCCACGTCGAGTTGAAATTGGAGTAAAAATATCATTCTGAAGGTAAATATAAAGGATCCAAGTTTTATGAAAAGAATCATTTCTAAACTAAAGAGAATTTTAGGCCTTTTAATTCTATTAATATTGATTGTCCAAAATTCTAATTTAATCTTAGCCCAAAGTGGGAGAGCCTATCGCCGCCGGGGGATTCATGCTGGTAATATGGTTAAGACAGTTTTTGGTAATTGGGGCGTAGTGGCTCAACCAGCAGATAAAGGTCCTCGAGCAGCCTGGATATATGATAATAATGGTTATATTGGTGATGTTAGCCCGATGGTTGGAGTTGAAGTAAATGCAACAGATGAAAATGGGGAGCCAGTAACTTTTCATTCCGTAGTTGTTTCTCCAGTAGATAGACCTACTCTGGGAGGAGATGAAGTAGGTCCCGATGGCAAGCAATGGGGATTTGAACCTGTTAAGGGTTATTATAATAGTCAAATTCCTGAAAGTCAGCAAAGAATAGCTATGAGTGACAATCCGGAATCCTGGCCTCAAAGTTGGCCGGATAAAGATGCTACCTGGAATGGTGCCTGGAATGGTTACTTTGGTAAACAATCCAATGCCTCAGTAGAAAGTTATTATGTAATGGATGATGATAATGATGAAGAATTTAACCAGGCCAATTATAATGATTTTAATGTAAGTTTCCAGCCGGATTCAATGAATCCTACCCGCAAAGGTTTGGGATTGAAGGTTAGGGTGAGAGGGTTACAATGGGCTCAATTTTTGGCTCAGGATGTTATCTTCTGGTTATATGAAGTGGAAAACACAAGTACCACAGATTATGATAAAGTCACTTTTGGTAGTCTGGTAGGAACCTACGTCGGCGTCACTTCTACCGAAGACTTTGGTGAATATGATGATGATTGGTCATTTTTTGATGTGGAAAAAGATCTAACCTATTCCGGTGATTTTGATAATAGTGTTGCTAGAAATCCCAATTGGGTCGGTAGTGATGTAGGCATGGTTGGTTATGCATTTTTAGAAAGCCCGGGTAATCCCTATGATGGTATTGATAATGATAGAGACGCCAACGGTTCTGCACCCTACTTTGACGAAGATAGTTTTGTAGAAAGAGTATTATCTGAGGGGGATAAGGTAGTCACTATTAATGATAATTATGAAAGAACAATTGTAACCATAACTAATACAAAACAGAAGATTACCACCAGAGGTGGATATAGCCTGGAATTAGCAGCCGGTGATACAATAGCACCCGAAGGTAATGAAATAACTGCTCCGGATCAGGAGAATAGAAAAATTATTAATCCGAATGCTTTGGATGGCATTGATAATGATCTAGATGGATTAATTGATGAAAATTATTATTTACATTATAGACAAATAAGGAAAGATCAAGATGGGAATATACTATTTGATATAATAAATCCAACGCAATTCGTCGATTATATTAACGATATTGGTATTAATGATCTTTTAATAGATGAGCGTAGAGATGATGGAATAGATAATGATGGAGATTGGGATCCTAAGTTTCATGATGTTGGCACTGATGGAATAGCTGATAGTGACGATCCGGATGGTACAGAAGGAAACGGCCAACCGGATCCAGGTGAACCAAAATTTGATGAAACTGATCCTGACGAATCCGATCAAATTGGTTTGACTGCTTTTAACTATTTTGCACCGGCTGGTGATTTTCCCATGAAAAATGATGAAGAATTATGGAAGATGATGGCTCCTGGATATTTTGATGTACCCAGTTCCATTCAAAATGGCCAACCTGTAGGTGGTGAAGATGGTGACTTTATTTATAGTTCCGGCTATTTTCCACTTAGAGCCGGCCAAACTGAAAGATTCTCGATTGGATTACTATATGGGAATGACAAAGCAGATCTCAATAGAAATTTAATCACAGTTAAAGATATTTATGACAACGAATATAGTTTTCCTACTGCACCTTTGAAACCTACAGTTCAGGCTGTTGCCGGTGATGGTTATGTTAGATTATATTGGAATCGACTGGCGGAAGAGTCTATTGATCCCGTTCTTAATGTTAAGGACTTCGAAGGCTACAAAATCTATAAAGCAACTGATCCTAATTTTAATGATGCTCGAGTTGTAACTGATTCCAGAGGTGTAGTTCAGGGATATAAATGTATCGAGCAATTCGATAAAGATAATGGTATAAAAGGCGAATTTTATCCTTCTAAAGAGCTACTGGAAGAAACCGATGGATATGGTTTTCATTTAGGGGAGGATACGGGCTTAAGGCATAGTTACATTGATAATGATGTAATCAATGGTAGGACTTATTATTATGCTGTGGTATCTTATGATAGGGGAGACTCAGATAAAAATATATTTCCTTCAGAAAATACAAAGAAAATCAGTATATCAACTACTGGTGAAATCACAACAGATAAAAATACACTTGTAATTACACCCGGTCCCAAAGCACCAGGTTATACTTCTTCAGAAGGTGAAATAGTTCTTCATAGTGAAAAAAAGATTGGATCAGGTAGTGTAACAGCTAATATAATTGATCCTTCGGCTCTCAAAGACCATACTTATAAACTTACTTTCCTGGATGAAGCTACTGATGGAGTAGATAATGATAATGATTGGACTCTTGCTGACGATCTGAATGGAAATAACCAGCCGGACGAAGGAGAACCTAATTATGAATTTAGAGATCCGCAAGAATTAAGACGTCTTACTACCAGTTATTCCGTACTTGATACAAATCATTATACGATAACTTTTCAGCATAATGATACTATTTTTACTCCAATTGGTTTTAAGAATATCCGTAAAGAATCAATAGTATTAAAAGATTATAACGACAATCTGATTCCTGAACAGGATTATACAGTCAGAGAATCCAGTGGCTTTGTCAAGGGTAATTCGGAAAATGCTTTTACTACGGATTCATTAAAATTTATATTTCAATATTATCCGGTTTATAAAAGTAAAAAAATTAAAGGTTCACCCTTTGCAGAAGAAACCGAAGATTCAGATATTTTTGATGGGATTCAATTGTCTTTCGAGAATATCTGGAATGTAGGGGTGATAGACTCTTTGACAGGTTGGAATTTCTATGGCGGATATGATATTGATTTTGGAGTTGCACAGTTTGATCTGGGTGGTCGGACTTTCAAACCTGTTAAATATCCTGCTGATTACTCCATAGAATTCTTTGATGAAGTTGTAGATACGGTTAACGACAAAGAATTTTTAGTTGATTATTTTGGCGGTGATTATTTTGCAGGCTTATTTGATATTCCTGTCAATTTTAAAGTAGTGAATGAATCCGGAGATTACAGACCACAGCTATTTTTCTCGGATAATGATATGAATTCAAAGATATCTAAATCTGATCAGCTATTCATGTTTGATAAGGATAATAGAGGGAATTATTTTATGACCTGGCAAATAATTTTTAAAAGGTCTCAAATTTATCCGGATAGTAGTTTTCAATTGGGCGCTGGTGATAAATTAGAGATTAGAACCCAGAAATCTTTTCGTAAGGGTGATGAATTCTATTTCCATCCCGATGTTCCTGAAATTAATGAAGAAAAATTAAAACAGGATTTAGATGAAATAAATGTTTATCCCAATCCCTATGTAGCTGCTAATATTCTCGAACCACCTCTACCTCCCGGTAAAACTAGTGGTAGAGGAGAACGAAGAATTTATTTTAGTAATATACCTCATGGATCGAAGATTCATATTTTCACTACGCGAGGAAGTAGAATTCGAACTATTAAAAATGATCAATCGATTGAAAAAGGTTTTCTGAGCTGGAATTTAAAAACCAAAGAAAATCTGGATGTGGCTCCCGGTGTCTATTTTTATGTTGTTGAGACACCTAGTAGTGGTATGAAAAGAGGAAAATTAGCAATTATTAAATAAAAAGAAGAATTAATAATTATGAGAAAAAGAAAATTAATTCAAATTCTGTTTATAACAATATTGATAGGCTCAATTAGTTTAAAGGCTCAGTCAAAAGTCGGGATTAGTGCGGCCCCTTTTCTGGGAATTGGGGCGGGTCCAAAAGCACTGGCTCTTGGAAGTAGTCAAGTTGCTACTGCTGCGGATGCATCTGTTATTTATTGGAATCCGGGTGCTACGGCCCAACTAAGGAATAATAGTGTTGTTTTTTCCAATATGGACTGGTTTCTGGAATCACAAGTAACTTTTGTGAGTGCTGTCATGAAAATTAATTCAGCTAATGCTATTGGAGTAAGTATTTTTAATCTTGATTATGGAGATGAAGAAGTTACAACCGTTATGGAGCAGAAAGGTACCGGAGAATATTGGTCTGCTTCAGATATGGTAGCCTCTCTGAATTACTCAAGAATGTTGACTGATAGATTCTCAATTGGAGGAGCAGTAAAATATGTTCAATTGCAGCTCTGGCATGAAAAAGCGACATCTGTTGCTGTGGATGTAGGAATTCTATTCCAAACTCAGATTGAAGGCTTAAGTCTGGGTATGAGTATTTCGAATTATGGGATGGATATGCGTTATGATGGATCAGATTTGTTCCAGACAATTGATCTTGATCCTGATAAATATGGGAATAATGAAACTATAACTGCAAAAATGAAGACTGAATACTGGGCTTTGCCTCTGTTTTTCCGGACAGGAATAGCATACACAAAGGATATAGGTAGTTTTAATCAGCTTACACTTTCCACTGATGCACTTGTACCTTCTGACAATGTAGAGCAGGTTAATCTTGGTCTGGAATGGGAGGTAGCAAACCTAGTGGCTCTTAGAGCAGGATATAAGGCTCTGGGCTACGAAGATAGTCAAGAGGGACTGACTTTTGGAGGAGGGCTAAAATATAAGATGAACAATATTGGTCTATCTATCGATTATAGTTATCAAGAGTTTGAGTATTTTTCCGGTGTTCAATCTTTTGGCTTAGGTTTAATTTTTTAATTTTAACAAAGGAGTAAAGTATGAAAAGATTATTGATAATTTTAATAGCATCTTTGATGTTATTGGGAGTCACTTTTGCTGAGGTAAATGTGACTTATCGAATCAATGTCTCAACCATAACTGGGGTAGGAGTCACTGATTCAACTCATGAAGTTCAAGTCTGTGGTTCTGAAGTCGGCCCTGAAGGTCAAGACCTCTGGCAAAATAATTTTCTAACCTGGGGTGATGATTCACCATTGGCAGAGCATATATCAGGAGATCTCTGGGAATTGAATATTTCTTATCCGGATTCAATGATTGGCTGGAGAATGGCTTATAAAATCCGCTATAAAGGTCCAAATGACGATGGATTTAATTGGGAAGAATTAACTATTGAAGGAGGAAACAGAATATATACACTTCCTGATAGTGACACAACTTTAGCGGTTGCTTATGTAAATAATGATTGGAATCCACCTTACACAGAAACCGATAGCGTTGATGTATATTTGCGTGTCAATATGGGCGGTTTAAATGGATTCAATAGTGAAGAAGATTCAGTATTCATTGTAGGTGCTTTTCCTGGCCCTGATGGAACAGACAATATGTGGGTTCCCGACAAGTATGCTTTAACACGGGAAGGCTCAAGTGATATTTTTAGTTTTGATTTGAAACTCGATGCAGCCAATGCCCCCTATGATAGTACAATGTATAGATATACACTTGGTTCCTGGGGTGAAAGTGAACAGATTTTTGGGCATGGCATGTTTCCGGATAATGAAAATAGAGGCCTCTCTGTTTCCCAAGATACTACTGTAGCCTGGAAATGGTGGAATGATGAGCCTCCAAAAGCAGTATCTGGTGATACTATCTCACTTACATTCAAAGCCGATTTACAAAAAGCAATCAACAATAATGGCTTTAGTATTGGCGATGGTGACTCAATTTGTGTAAGAGTGGGATATTTTGGGTCTGCACAATATGTAGAATCTGGCATGACAAAAGTTGGCATAGTTGGCTACACTTATCAAGCTACATTAGATTCTGTAATTATTAATGAACTTGGTGACGGGCTATTTTATCAGTATTACAAATTACCGGGAGCTGTGGAAGGTGAAGTCAGAGAAACCTATTTTAACTTTGATTATACCGGAGATAATGCATCCGAAGCAGTACGCAGATATGTAGTTTTGAATGAAGATGGTCAGGAAATTGTA
>JAIPHI010000058.1 GCA_021735285.1 Fidelibacterota bacterium
GGTGGTGTGACATTGCTAAAATATTTTAAACACCATCCTTAATGAATAAAATTAGAGAGGATGGTTTTTTTATGGAAGAAAGATATCACACAGCTACAATTACAGTTTATGATCGGGATGCTTCTTATCAAAAAGTGCAGGAACTTTTACATAAACATGCTGCTAATATCTCGTTGCGGGTAGGTTATCCAATGGAAGAGGAAAGCGTTGCTATTATATTTCTCATTCTTAAGATGACTACCGATCAACTAGGAGCACTAAGTGGTCAACTCGGTCAATTAAAATCAGTATCCATAAAAACAACCACCCTCGATATACTTTAAAAAGGAGGTAGATATGTCACAATTAAGCGTAAAAGAATGGACTGATCAGGTAATTAAGCAGGATCAGATTGATAAATATCTCATTGATGGGGAAGATTTTATCGATGAAGAAAAAATTAATAAAAATTTAAAGAATAATCGGGAACCAAATAGAGTAAAGGTTCGGGATATATTACAAAAATCACTTGAGATAGAGCGACTTTCACCTGCAGAAACTGCAACATTGTTAAATGTTCAAGACGAGGATACCTGGCAGGAAATGTATGCCACTGCCCTGGAGGTAAAAAAGAAAGTCTATGATAATAGGATAGTATTTTTTGCTCCGTTATATCTATCAAATCTGTGTGTTAATAATTGTGCTTACTGCGGTTTTCGGAAGGAGAATAAAGATGAGAAGCGTAAAATTCTCAGCAAAGATGAGATTATAAAAGAAACCGAAGTTATGGTAAGAGAAGGCCACAAAAGAATGATCGCTGTTTGGGGAGAACATCCCCGTTCCGATATTGATTATATGGTTGATTCGATGAAAACTATTTATGATGTTGAAAGGCCTGCCCCTCATGGTCCGGGAAGAGGTACCATACGCAGAATAAATATTAATGCTGCCCCGATGTCGATTTCAGATCTGCGTCGGCTCTGGGAAGTTGGAGTGGGAACCTATCAGGTTTTTCAGGAAACCTATCATAAGCCTACTTATCGCAAAATGCACCCGCCTGAAACAATTAAAGGTAATTACAGATGGCGATTATATGCTCTTCATCGGGCTATGGAGGCTGGAATTGATGATGTGGCGACCGGAGTTTTATTTGGGCTTTATGATTGGCGTTTTGAAGTGATGAGTCTTCTTTATCATGCTATCGACCTGGAGCGTCAGTTTGGGATTGGCCCCCATACGAT
The DNA here is from genome assembly GCA_021735285.1 of Fidelibacterota bacterium. GTDB lineage: Bacteria > Fidelibacterota > UBA2242 > UBA2242 > JAFGTP01 > JAIPHI01. The sequence goes on from JAIPHI010000058.1 coordinate 1,221, forward strand.
TTCTTTTCCCCGTTTAATGCATGCAGCCGGCTCAGAAGTGGCTGAAAAATCACCATATCTGGTCAATGATCAGGAATTGAAAAAGATCATTACAGTATTAAGATTGGCTGTGCCTTATACAGGTTTGATAATTACTGCCCGGGAAAATGCTGATGTTCGAAGTGAGATGTTTGATGTTGGTGTAACCCAGACCGATGCGTCTACAAGAATTGGGATTGGTGGTTATTCTCAAATGTTGCAAGAATGGAGTCACTTTCAGGATAGGTCAGCCGGACAAAAAGAAGATGAGCAGCAATTTATTCTGGGCGATACAAGACGGCTGGATGAGGTAATAGGTGAGTTGGCTGAAAAGGACATTATAACATCATTTTGTACAGCCGGCTACAGATGTGGACGAACTGGCGAAAAAATCATGGGATTGCTATGTAATTGTGTTGAGGGTAAATTTTGTAAACTCAACGCAATCCTGACTTATCGGGAATATCTTGATGACTATGCTTTTGAGGAAACCCGTCAAAAAGGTATGAAGGTCCTTGAAAAAGAATTAAATGAACTTAAAGAGATTGAATTCTTCCAGGAACGACCGGAAATGATGAGAGAATTCTATGATTATTATGAAAGGATCAGCAATGGAGAAAGAGACCTCTTTATCTGAGAGTGTTGAAAAGATAATAAGTAACAGCCAGGATTTAAAAGTTGCTCTTGATAAATTTTGTCAATTGGTATCTGAAAAATATAATACACACATTTCCTTTTGCGAGTTACATGGTCAAAGATGGTCATTTATAGCTGGTTCCGAAGAAATCTTTAATGTAAAAGAAAGAACACCAATTAATCACTCCTATGGCTTGATATACGAGACAGATGCATTAAATAAGGAACAGATCCATAATATAAAAATTCTTAGCAAGAAAATAATAGCCAAATTAACTGCTTAAAGTAAAAACTGCAGATTGTTTAATTTTTAGATTTATTAGCAAACTATCTCTTATTATATATTTAAATAAATACATCTATTCAATAGAAAATTTAGGACTTGAACTTCTATTCTTTCCCGCCTTGTAAAAAAGGTATTAATAAATTCCATGAATGGAGCATAAAGAACAAATATATGTTTGAACCCGATAGGGTGAGTTCATATCGTAGTACAACTATCCTTATTTGTGTTTTTTCTGAAGCCCTTAATGGGCTGAGGAAAAAATACGGAAAACTGCGAAATGAAAATATTTTAAGGCTTCATTTTACGAGAGAATAATACTCATTCTTTACTCCAACTTGAAGTCCTCCAGGTAAATATAAGGCCATGTGAATGACCCGCTGTAAAATATTTTTTTAACGTTCCACTCCTAAATTTTCAAGACGCATTTAATTATAATGCCGGGAAAATTCAATTATATTATTTGCTGAAAAACGGGGAATCCCAGTTACAAATGTATTGACATTTTTGTAAAAATTATATATTATTAACACATAAGATTAATGTTATTTAGTTAAATTAATATGTTAATAGAGAAACTGATATACATATATGAATCTATGTTAATTATTTAAGGTATGAATTCCGGGAATTTTGTTCAAAATATGTAAGTTGTTACTATTATAGATATTTAGGAGTTAAGAATGAGTGATCGAGAAAAGTACATAGATAAAATGGCAAAAAAATTGAAAGAATGGGATGCGGAGATTCGAAAATTAGAAACGAGGGTTGAAAAGGCTCAAACTGATGCAGAAGCAGAATTTTACGAAAGAATTGAGGAATTGAAAAGTAAAAGAGCTGAAGTCGAGGAGCATCTTGAAAAGTTACAGGATGCAAGTAATGAAGCATGGCAGGAAATTCGGAATGGTTTTGAACAAAGCTGGAAGACTTTGAATAAGTCTTTTAAAAAAGCCCGCAACAAATTTAAAAAATTAGGGAAATAATTATGAAAACAAGACAGATATTTATTGTTATAATTTCGCTCCTCTTATTGATAATACTTTTGCAAAACACACAGGTGGTAAACTTCCATCTTCTCTTCTGGAAAATCAGTATGTCGCAAATTATTTTATTATTTCTGGTGAGCATCATTTCCTTTATAATCGGATATTTCACCCATATGATCATCAATAAACGAAGAATAAGAGAGCCTAAGGAAAAATAATAATTCATAAGATAATATTTAATGATATTAATTCAGGAGAGCAAGATTGAGTAACTTTAAAAAAATAACTGTCCTTGATAATGAAATCCAATCTAAATATCTGGATGAAGTATTGAAAGAAAAAGGAATTCCTCACGTTATTAAGAGTTATCGAGATTCAGCTTATGACGGACTTTTCCAAAATTCAAAAGGCTGGGGTCATATAGAAGCTCCGGATGAATATGAAGATGAAATTCTTGATATTATTAAAGAGTTGGATGAACAGGCAGAATAAAGTGAGTATAGATCCCTGTGAGTGTATTTTATGATTCTACGTTGTACCCAAAAATTAATCAAGACCTACGATTTATCAATTTCAAATGATATCTCATCTGAAGAATTGCTAGATGAGTGGTATGCCAATTTAATTTATATTGAACGCAAGAAATGTATTTTATTTACTGAGAGTGAGACATTATATAGTCTTTTTTTACCGAATTTTAAAAAGGGGCAGATAGGAAATATTGAGAAAATATTTAAAAATTGGTTGAAAAAATCTCTCAAAAATTTAGGAATAGAATCCAATAAAATTGACAAATTGCTAAATCGGTTAGACGGTATGAATTATACTACAACTCAAAGCAGGTCAATTCTGGGCTCGATGAATGAATATGGATATTATTATAAGCATTTAATTAACGAGGAAGGAGGTTTACAGCAATCTAATATTGATGAGATTGTTTATAAGATAAATGGTTTTATCATGGGTGCTATCGAATATAGTTCCGGGAATGAGGAAATGCGAAAAATAATAAATAATAATTTTTGATTAAAATAGTCTAAAATATAAAATGTGTAGGGTTTTAGATTTACATTTTTATATCAGATTTGATTTTGCAAGTAAAAAAGAATTCAAGCCTGCCATGTGGCAGGCTTGATCAATTTACAATAGAAAGTTAACGTTCTTTAGGATGAAGTTAATAGTAATTAAACATCACCATTATTAACTAATTCGGCAAATTTTTCAAAAGACCGGTCATAGGATTTTTCTACATCATCGGGGAAGACACAGGCTGGTAGTTGCCGCATTTTTAGATGATAACTAATGCAATCACAGCAAACACCTTTTCTGCTACAACCCGGATATGTACAATTGCAATTGGAGAGATTTTGTTCTTTGTTACATTCCATATATTACTCCTTTGTTTAATTCCATTTATTCGAGAACTGAAAATTTATAAAACAAGCATACTTTTTGGCAAGTTTTAATACAAAATTTTGGTTATAATAAATTCAGGTTGTGGAAGGCATAATTTTTAGGTTTTGTAATTACTAGAAATTCTATATTGCGATGGAAATTATTAAAATTATGGAAACAAGACTATTCAACAGATTGACAGAGATCAATAGACTAAAACTAAATTGAAAATTGCAGTATCAAAATCCAATAGAATTTCCGCCATCAACACAAATTACTTCGCCGGTAATAAAATTAGCTTTATCGGAGCAGAGAAAGTAGGCCGCTTCTCCAATATCCTGGGGTTGACCCAACTTACCCATTGGGGTTCGGGATAAAACTCTATTTTTACGCTCCGGATCATCGTCCAAAGCCTTGCTTGACATCGGCGTTTCAATAAATCCGGGTGCAATGCAATTCACACGAATTCCCTGAGGTGAGAGTTCTACGGCCATAGCACGAGTCATACCTTCGATAGCAGTTTTGGAAGCTGAGTAGGCAATTACATTGGGTAGTCCATATTGAGCTGCCATAGAACTAATATTCAGAATACTGCCCTTACCTTGCCGGATCATTATTTTAGTGACTTCACGTGATAGTGAAAAAACCGCAGTTTGATTAATTGTAATTATTTTTTGGTATTCCTCATCCGACACTTCTGTCACAGGCTTTTTGAGATTGATTCCGGCATTATTGACAAGAATATCAATCCTTCCATATTGTTCGTCTATTGCATTAACAAGATCAGGAATTTCAGATAGTTGGGCTACGTCGCAAACCCTATAATCAGCTAGCTTACCTAAATCATTAGAAGCTTTTATTAATGCAGTTTCATTACGGGCAATTATAATCGTCCTGATATTATGCTCAACGAAAGTTTTAGCAATGGCATATCCTATTCCTCTTGATCCTCCGGTTACAATGGCTATTTTGTTATTAGTTTTTAATTCACTCACGAATTGATATCCTTTAATTTATTCACAGCGTAAATTCCCAGGTGCATATCTGAAATCCAGATTTTTATAATACTCCAATGATTTATCAGGTTTTTTATAATGATCCGGAATCGGTTTTTCTGAGAATTGTTGGAAGTACAAGACACAGGCATTCCTCCACATAATGGCTTCTTTTTCCTGAATTTCTAATAAACTTTTAACATGTTCATATCTTTGTTTATCGATTTTTGTCCTCATTTTCTGCCAGGTTGCTTGCACGTCACGAACCATTTCCACACCTTTGTAATATTTATAACACAATTCTTTCCATAAAGTTCGCCCCGAATCCATTTCATAATCCCAATCCACATGATGAAACCAGAGTAGTAATTTTTCCGGACATCTATCAATATTATTAAATTTTTCTTTAACCGTTTCATGATATTGGCTAACTGCATTTGAGCCTGAGGTGGTTCTATCAAAACCAAGGCTTTCCTTATCAGCTTGATGATAATAAACCGGATTCCACTCGGGCCTTGACAAATTAGAAACCCAGGGTCCGGGTCCATAATGATGGCCGGTACCCATAATGTGATGCAAGCCGATGGGTGTCATGTAATTGACTGCTGCTTCACGGGATGATAACATCATTTTTTTGACAGGTTTTACGAAACTCCTATCATTGGTAAACGTCATTCGTAGCCATTCTTCAGCTATTTCATCCGCTGAAAGGTAGGGATCCCAGGCCAGCCGTCCAAAGCCATACCAATTAGCCTGAGCAAAAGGATGCCCTGTCCAATTCCGATCTGTCCCAATATTGGAAACACCAGCCATCCCGGAAGTGTTTTTTTGATAGAGTGAACCGTCTATTATTTTAGCAACTGTTGAGCCTTTTCCTTTTGCATATGTGTCAGACTGCAAACATTCTTTATATTGTTTAAGTAAGTATACCAGATGAGTAGCTAAGCCCAGATATTCCTGCGTAATCTGAAATTCCATCATTAAAGGTGTTTTAGGCATGGCGCCAAATATAGGATGGAAAGGTTCGCGTGGCTGGAAATCTATAGGGCCGTTCTTGACCTGCACCAGGACATTATCTCTGAATTCTCCATCCAATGGGGTGAATTCATTATAAGCCTGTTTAGCCCGGTCTTCACTTTCTTCGGATTTATACACAAAAGCCCGCCACATGACAATTCCGCCATGTTCCTCCAGAGCTTCGGCCAGCATATTTGCTCCCTCCGCATGACTACGATTATAATCTTGCGGCCCGGGTTGACCTTCGGAATTGGCTTTCACTAAAAAGCCGCCAAAATCGGGGATATATTTGTAAATTTCATCAACCTTTTCTTGCCACCATTTTCTGACATCTTCATTTAAGGGATCGGCTGTTTCCAAACTATCCAATTCCATAGGGGCACTAAATCGAGCAGTCAGATAGACCTTGATTCCGTAAGGACGGAGAACATCGGCTATGGCCGCCACTTTTTTCAAATAGCGAGGAATTAGTACAAAAGCATCGGCATTGACATTAGTAAGCACTGTTCCATTAATTCCGATTGAAGCATTAGCTCGAGCGTAATCAGTATAACGAGGTGAAACATATCCCGGCAGTTTGTGCCATTGCCAAATCGAGAAGCCAGCATAACCCCTTTCCACTATCCGATTAAGATTATCCCAATGGTTTAGCAGACGGTGTTCAACTTTGGGATTTTCTAAAATAGACACTTCTTTCAATGAATGATGAGTTTGGATTAATTTTAAAAAATGGAATGCACCATATAGTAACCCTATATCACATTTTGAAACAACCAGGATAACTTGTTTATTATTAAGAGAGGTATGCTCTATGAGAAATCCATCTTCTTGTAAGTTCTGTGTTTTGCTGTTGATGGCCTTTGGTAATGTGATGTCAGAATTATCAATATTGACAAACAGAACTGTACCGTTTTGATCAATCTTATCCGTAAAGTTGATCCTTTTATCCAGAAGGCCTTCCAGACCGATTTTAAGCTCTTTTTTAATAATCTGGATAGTAGGAGAGTCAGAGTTGGGTAAATAGACCTCTTTTATCGAGGAACGATAATTTGCTAAGAGCTGTTTATCTGAGATTTTTTTATACCTCAGCCATAAATCGTATCCATCTTCAGCCTGGATCTTAGTAAGAGGAACTAAGGTCAATAGAATTAAAATTATAGATAGAACTTTTTTCATTATTCTGCCAAATTTATTGTTATAATATAATTAATAATCTCATTCAGATAACAACTGATCAACAGCAAGCACACTAAACATATAAGTACAGGCACCATTTGTAATATATTCTCTTTCCTGCCAGAAAAATGGCCAGGTCTTGTTTTCCGGCAGATCGGGTGTCAATATATTGAATCCGCCCCAAAATGTTCCCCCGGGGATATAGCTCCAATCGGCTCGATTAGTACCATAAGCGACTACTGGCGAGTTTGTTCCTACTCCTGATACCAGTGAAGTAGTGGTCTGACCCGGATGACATCCTAATTGGTAATTCAAAGCATTGATTAGGTGTTCCTTTTTAAAAATATTTGGCCAGGCTTTATGCAAATAGTAGTAGTTCATTCCTACATAATGAAACCGATCATGTTGAGCACCAAAAGGATTTTGGGACAAAGTCGAATCCACAGAGTGACTAAAAGATTTTATAGCTTGTGTTAGTTTGGAATCTAATGATGGACAGTCCAGATTTGATAATATCCGGCCTATGCTCCAGCCAACAAATCCAATATTTTCAGCCGCCGCTTCTTCCATTGAACAAAGTTTTTCTCGATATTTAGATTTCTTTGTAGTGATAAATAATTCCGTTAATAGATCAATTTTTGTAGCCTGCACATAACGACCTTCTTTGTCTTTGTGTTCTTCCCATAATGTCTCAGCAGTTTGAAGACATTCACTCGCCAAATCAGGTTTGTAATCTTTAAGTACACGATATGCAGCTGCCAGGGCTGTCGCACCTTGCATTTGGCGGGCCGGATTAGTCTCGGTAAAAACCAGTCGATCATCCAATTCAGGTACTACTTCCTGGATCATTTCATCATGAACATCAGGATCAAATAAATTTGAGTAACGATTAGCAACCTTTTTGTACCAAAGACCATCGATATTTTTGATTTTTTGTTTCTGTTGCTTATTATCAAAAATTTTATTGTCTGTTGCACTGGCTGCATCGCCCAGCATTACATACTGGCGTAGAGTGGGACAAATAATACCCCTGTACAATCTACCCAGACTACGATATCCCCCCAAAATTGATAATACACCATGTTCAATTTGTTGTAAAACGTCAGGTTTTCCATCGGGATGGTGAATTTCTACTAGATGATGCTTTTGATCAATTAAAGTTTGATCATAGTTTATATTAAATGCCTCATACATCAAAGTTAAAGTACGCACAGTTGAAGCCTGCGTTTCTACCCGCAGATCATAATCACCTGCATCATGCCAGCCACCTTGATTCAATTCAGGTACATGCTCAAGAGGTTCAAAAGGGGAGAGGGTTGAATTCTCATCCTGATTATTATAACCATCAAAATGATTGATATTAAGCGGTGCCATCAGGGCATCATCCATATGACAGAGCCCGTGCCAGACTCTGTATTTTTCATTCACCCGCATATGACACATTTGATTTGGTAAAAAATATTCCAGAGTTGGTTGCCAGACATGCCGCTGAAATAGATTAGAATTGATTTTAAAAGGCGGAGTTTTAAAATCTCCGTACTCTACAAGATAAGTTCCGGGCTCAGTAATTTTTGTAAAATCAAATATGGCGTATTTATAGCGTAGATAAGAACCCCAATTTGTAGGTTTGTCTGATAATACTATTTCAAAACCACCTTGAGGGTCAATCCGTTTCAATTTTGCAGTTTGTAAAGATTTTGTGCGTCCATCCAGTTCGATAATAGCTTTCTTTTTTTGATTAGGGTAATATCCAACCTGGGAAGTATGCACGATTGGACCATATTCCCATTCAGGAATTACATTAGGAGTAACTTTCCATTCAACAGCCCCTTTTGTGGCTCCTTCCCGTATTAATGAGCGAACTACAAACCAGCCATTGGCATGTTTTAAACTGCCATCTAACAAAATAAGATCATTGATTTGGTTTTCGATTGTCATTCGGAATTTTTTAGTTTCCGGAGCAACTATCAATTTTTTTCCTTTCGCTAAGGGCTCCGGATTATAGTGGTTCCGGTTGGATTTATGGACAGGCCCATTGGCCTGACGAGGGAAGATTCCAGCTTTGTTGTCCATATAATATGTTTTTCCATATAAGTGGCCGGGAAATAGTTCCAGATTAAAACCCACCTGGCCTACCCATTTTTCTGGAAGCGGCTTTTCCAGATCGACAATGATCTTGAATGAAGAGCCTTCTGCTTGAACTCTAACATTATATTGGAGGTTGAGATCCGGATAAATAATAGGATTAAAACCTTTGCTATCCCTACTTTCGTAAGGGTAACGACAAACCATGCTAATTTCGTTATTCTCTTTGTCAATTTTGCGATCACTAATTCGATCTGAAGATGGGGCTGCACTGCTTCTTTGTCCACCTTCTCCATATTGAGGGATAGGCTGCCATTGCCCGGGCGACACACTTAATCGAAGGTTCCCGCAGCTTGCCACTCGAGACCCATGTTGGATAATTTCAATACCACCCTGATGCCCATCAGGATAAGTATTTTGAAACACAAATACATTTAATCCCGGCATTTCAAAGTATTCTTCTTTATTAATCCGTAAGCTATTTGTTCCTTTTGCATGTAGAGAGGTTCTATTAGGAAAAAATAAAGAAAGAATTAGAACTAGAATTGCGATCAAATAAAATTTTTTCATACCACCATTCCTCCTTATTAATAGTTGTTATAAATGGTAACGGTCGGACACAGTAATTTAATAAGTTAAGTTAATAATCACCAGCAGGTAATAGTGATATATTATAGTGACCCTCTAAATAAGAAGACTTATATAGTATAAATATAAGGGTTTAGTAATATTAATTTGAGTTTAGAAAAAATTTTGCAATCAAAGAAAACAACATAATTCACAAATATAATGGTTTGGATTGATATTTGTTAGGCAATAGTTAGTACAATTTTCTTGCTTTTAAAAGAGTCAATCTATTTCAGGATGACACAAAATTGAAAAATAGTAATTGGAAATTCGTCAATCGATATTCATAATTGAAAATTCAAAAGCTTATCGAATGATCAGTATCCAATACTCAATGTATATAGCGATTTTCATATAGGTTGTTTTATAAAATAGTAGATATGATTTATTATAAATACTATGTTAATCCATTTTCCCTTTAGCCTATTGAAGGTTTCAGGAAAATCCGCAACTAAGGTTAGTTATGCTACATCAGACAAAACTATTGCAAACCGCTATAATGTCCAGGCAATTTGTTAAACTTGGGAGTTTAAAACAAATAGGGTTTCGAAAATTCTGCTGACGCATGGTGCTAATTTTATTTATTTTAATGGTTATTTTATTGCTCAGAGTAGATTAACAAAGTTCTGATTAACCCAAACACAATCAAAAACTGCGAGGTTATATTGATTGTTTATCCCAAATAGCCATGCATCTTTGTTTTAAAATTTACGCGGCCGTAATTTTAAAGCCCCTAAGAAGATTTTTTTAAGCCGGTTTCCATTATATTGTCAATAATGCCATAATCTTTGGCTTCCTGAGGGTCCATGAAAAAATTTCGATCACTATCCTCGGCAACTTTTTCAACTTTTTGGCCTGTAAAATCAGCAAGTATTTGATTTAACCGTTCTTTAGTTTTTACAATTTCTCTTGCGTGGATATCGATATCAGTTGCCTGCCCCTCTACACCGCCTAAAGGTTGATGGATCATGACTCTGGAATTCGGTAGAGCCGAACGCTTCTTTTTACTGCCTCCGGCTAATAGAATTGCAGCCATACTGGAAGCTTGACCAATACAAATAGTAGCCACGTCCGGTTTAACAAATTGCATGGTATCCAATATTGCCAGACCAGATGTGATTTCCCCTCCGGGAGAATTAATATATAAATTTATATCACTATCCGAATCTTCGGCCTGTAAATATAACATTTGGGCAATGACCAGGCTGGATACATGATTATTAATTGTATCTCCCAAAAAGATGATACGCTCCTTCAGTAATCGTGAATAAATATCATAGGAACGTTCACCACGATTGGTTTGTTCTACTACATAGGGTATAAAAGTTTGATTTTTCATAATATTAATATTTTTTTGATTAATGCCGGGCCTGTTTTCTCGCCTCGGAAGTACTGATAACCTCTTTGTCAACTTCGATAAATTGTTTGATATGATCCATTAGTTTATCCTCTTCAACCTGAAGCTCGAGGTTGCGTTTTAATTCTTTATTTTGTTGATAGTATGTCTTTATTTGATCTCTTTGCTCTTCCGGATATTGTTGGACCATTTCATTCAATTTTTCTTCAATTTCTTCCGGAGTAGCCTGGATATCCTCTGCTTCCTTTATTTTTTTACTAATAAGGTGCCATTTGACATTTTTCCTGGCTTCTTCGCGCTTATTATTTTTGATCGCCTGTTCGTCGATTTCTTCTTGTTGGGAGCGATTTTTGGCATCTTTAACTAATTGGTCTAAATAATATTCAACTCTTGCTTCCGGAATTTTAATATCAATATTACTAATGAAATAATCTTTGATTTTGGCCTCGAATTCCTGATCAGAATGTTGTTTCCAATTTTTCTTGAGCATATCCCTGATCTGGTCTTTCCATTCATCCAATGTATCTACAGTGTCCAGATTCTCTTCTACCCATTCATCATCCATTTCTGGTAAAATATGTTCTTCCACCTCTTTTATTTCTGCTTTGTAATGAACCGGGCCTTGTTCAGTTTCAATAAAGAATTTACGTTCATCGCCTTCTTTTGCTCCGATTAGATTTGAGATTCCGGGCTCAGTAAATGGTTCATCACCCAGTTTAATTGTTTGATCTTCAACTTTATTGCCTACAATGGGGACACCATCTTCATCGATTTCCTGAAGATCACATTTGATATAATGTCCAATTTCTGCACCATCAGTTACAACTTTTCCCTGGGCGCTCCGTTCTTGCATTTCATCGATATATAAATCCACATCCTCTTCATCCACCTCATATTCTTTCTTTTTCATATTGAGGCCTTCTTTATAATCGATAAGCTCTACATCCGGATCTGTTTCAATGACAATTTTGTATGAAAAAGGTTCATTTTCTTTAAAATCAACATCTGTAATATCATAATCGAGAATTTCATCCATTGCTACGCCGGCAGAGTCAAATATTTCTTCGTTATATTTTTTGAAAATAGTATTTAATGTCTGGTATTTGATTTTGGGGCCAACTTGTTGTTTCACAATATTGATGGGGACTTTCCCTGGCCGAAAGCCATTCATCCTAAAGTTTTTCTTCTGTTTCTGTAATATATTATTATAGATATCTTTAATCTCATCCCATTCTAAATTAACCGAAATTTCTTTCTTGACTTGATTTAGTTCGTTGACATCTACTTTCATAATAGCCTCGCGTTTGATTAGTGCTGCGGGTGAGAGTCGAACTCACACCCCTAAAACGAGACTGGATCCTAAGTCCAGCGCGTCTACCAGTTCCGCCACCGCAGCAAAAAGCGCCCAAATTTATGCATAAGATTATATTTTATCAAACAATTTTTGTTAATCAATTAAGGGCCGCAACAATGTTTGTATTTTTTTCCACTCCCACAGGGACAGGGATCATTGCGGCCAACTTTGGGCTTTTCCCTTTCATAAGGTTGAGGTCCACCCGCCTGTTGATTGCCTGCATTTTGTTGGGATTGTCCCTGTAATCCCATCCCCAAAGCATTTTCATGTTGAGTTTGAACAGGCTGCATTATTTGTTCCTGTTCCTCAGATGTATCGATTTGCAATTTAAAACAGAGCTGCAGAGTTTTTCTATCTATATTTTCTAGTAATTCTTGAAAAGCCTGAAATGCTTCTCCTTTGTATTCAAGGAGAGGATCTTTCTGACCGTAAGCTCGCCAATTAATACCTTCTTTTAATTGATCCATGGCATAGAGATGGTCTTTCCACTCTTCAT
>JAIPHI010000059.1 GCA_021735285.1 Fidelibacterota bacterium
CCCCCTGCTCTATTAATTTTTGTGATTTTGAGGCGGGTCGGGCATGACTATTCTCGATTGTTAACGGATCATAGGGATCATAATTCTGGTGCCAATATTGGCCGCCTCCATAGATAGCATTTTTCAAATTATTGATCGTAGAATGATTCATGCCTACTATAATGCCATTTAGCCCGATCATAGCTACAAACACGATAGAAAGAACGAAGGCATTTAGCCAGGTTCTGAGACCGGCTCCGAGAATATTTTTAAAGGCTAATTTAAAATTGATCATTCCCTGTTCCAATTCATCTAATAATTAGAAATATACCTTTTCAGCATATCTTCTAAGATTATAACAATTAAAGGTGAATTGCAAAGCTTTAGATAATTGCGGGAATTAAGATAATTTGTATTTTTAATTTTTAGAAATAGAATTTATGCCCTGGTAATCGATGCAAAGGACCTTTTAATCCCCTTATCGTATTCTACTGCCGGATATCCGAAAATCACAAACAAACCTTCCCTGCTTTTGTATTTGATACTATACTTTGCTCTGAATTTTTTAGCCTTGCTTCCGTATTGAATAAGAGGATGAATACTACCGAGCATACACGTTCCCAAGCCCAGTGACTCGCCCGCCAGCATTGCAAAAGTAGCTGCAATAATTGGATCAGCAGGGTCCGAATAGGGAGAGCTGTAAAAATACATTACCAGGGGAGCATCATAGGTAATTATGTTTTTACCTGCTTTCATATTTTTAATAAAGGCATTAATAGCCGGTCTGACAAATTCACGGAATAATTCATCATTTGTTTTACCCCAGAAAGGTCGCATCAAAGTTAAAAACCATTTTGATACCAGCCATTTTATATTATCCAGATATTTACAAAAATCTTTAGCAAATTTTCGGGACTTATCTTTATTGTCCAGCACTAAAAGATTTACATCCGAGGGAGGAAGACCCATGGGTGAATTTTTCGCAGCTTTGATGATTTTATTGATTTTTTCTTTTTCAACGGATTGACCGGAGAATTCTCTGATACTTCTTCTCCTCTGATATAATGCCAAAAGCTGTTTGTAGTCGGCAGCTTTATCCCGGGAAGGCAGAGTAAATATATCATCAGGCGTTAATGTTCGACCATATATTTTAATCGCTTCGGCAGGACAAATAGCCATACAGTGACCGCATCCTATACAACCGAATAAATTTTGTTCGTTTATTTCAACTTTATTATCTTTCAATTTCAAACTAAAATCTTTACACACTGATACACATAGTCCGCAGCCTGTGCATTTTTCCCGGTGGATCTTTATTTTGGCCTTACTTTTTGCCCGCGAAGTTGGAATTGCCATATAATTCGCCTTTTAAATAATTGATATGATATTATAAAAAAATCTTGTGTTTCTATAATCCAATGCAACGATTTTAGATTACCTTCCCGATCAAACCGATCTATCTGGCTTTTTGATTATCTTTTAATAGTGCTACTAATTTATTTCATTCTGTATTAAGAATTAAGAGAATTCTTTTTATGTTTCCTGCTTCTTAATAATTGATTCTAAAATTTTAACGGTAGTATCGACATCCTCATAACATTGCTCGATCATATTATTTTCTTCAAAGATTTCTTGACCTTCTTGAGTTAATAGATTACAGCCTTCGAGCAATTCGGCACAAATGACTGTGTTATATTGCTTTTCAAAAGAATCCATTAACTCTTTTACCTTGGCATATATAAAGTCCTGGTCGTTGTTATATTGGTTGTCTCTCCCATAGTACAGGTTTAATACTAATATCCCCCCTGATATAGCCCCGCATACTTTCTGTTTCCGTCCCATTCCTGCTCCAAATCCATTAGCTAATTTTAAAGCCATGTCGCCTGAGATATCTAATAGTTTCGAGAAACTATATAGTACCGATTGGGCACAGTTATACCCTTGTTTGAATTTATTGATTGCAATTTCTGATCTAATCATTGTTGCCCCTGTATATTAATTGATAATTATTTCAAACTTGACGTTAAATTATTCTTAGTTGAAATTGGAAAAAAAATGGAGAGAAAAGAAAAAACCTTCACTCTCCATTTACAATATTAATATAATTTTTAATAGCTAATAATCAGGTAAGATCATTTATCATTTTTTCAAAATGAGGATAATATATTTTTCCCCATATCGGTTTCTTATTAAAATAATAGACTTGATTTGTAGAAGGATCAATGGTTACGGGAATAGCAAAACCACTATATTTTTTACCAGCTTTCAACTTCTGGCAATAACTTATAGCACTTTGGTCTATATTTTTTGAAATCAATATTCCGATCACAGCCAGGCCGGATTGAAGTCCCCGAGGCCAACCTCTATAATTCTTTTTAGCATATTTAAAAGCCCGTGCAAAAAAATCTTCAATAGTTTGTTCAGTAACATTGTTATCACCAAAATCTGCGGCAACAATAAATGTATTTAACTGAGTAGCCATCCACTTCAGTTTAAACCTTTTTTCATAACCAATTATAGTTGGTTTATTATTTATAGTCTCTTCTGATAAATAAATATTTTTAGCAGATAATTTATCCTTAATAGACTTTAATGTATCCCCTGGTTCGACAGATTCTCCATCACTATTTTGCAAAGGCTTGGTATTAAAGCTTTCTGTCTTTTCTTGTAAAAAAAATAATATAATTCCCGCAATAACTGGTGAAATAACTATCGATAATACTCCCCAACCAACAGCATTCCTATTGTTCTTACCAGCCCACACTCCTACAGCTATACTCAGCCCAATCCAAATTAATATTTTGACCATTTTGTCTCCTTTTTATTTTTGAGTATCTAGTTTATAGATTTGGGATATTTTGTTTTATCACTGAACAATGATTTCAAACCTATCCGTCCATTCATTGTTATATTTATCAGTGCATATTATATCTATTTCTGCAATATGTCCACTAGGAGTTGCAGAATCGGCTTCCACCATTATAGCAGAATTAGAATTGGCTTCCGATGTTTTAAAAACTTCTCCGGCTCTCATATCACCGAACGTATATGTCGAATCATCAATAATTGTAACGTATTCATCATTGCTGCTAACAAGCATTTGGACCTGCATAGCCTTGGCATTTCCTTGATTGTGGACTCTTAATTGCAATCGGGCTGTCTCTCCAGCAGATATTGAGCCGTCATCATCGCCATCTGCTCCATTAGCAGTACCATCATAGATATCATAGGGATTATCTCCATACAATCCTACCGAAGCACCAGTAGGTTCTATCACTATACTAAATTCATCGGACCAACTATTACTTATATCATCTTTGAATCTCACATCAAATTCTACAATATGACCATTCGGCGTTTCCTGTTTCGTAGTTAATAGAATACTGGAATTAGTATTAGCTTCCGGTGATTCATAAACATAGCCATCCTGAATATCTCCAATGGTTTGACTGGCTCCACTGGCTATTGAAACATATTCATCATTCGTTCTTATTGTCATAGTTACATCATCGGCTTCCTCTTCTCCGGAATTAGTAGCTCTGATCTGGATTCGAGCGCTTTCTCCAGGTGAAATGATAGCGTCATCATTACCATCCGTACCATTAGCCCCACCATCATAAATCCGATAAGGATTACTGCCATATAGTTCTAATACTGCGTCAGAAACATTGACATCATCCAGAATAGCACATGATACAAATAAAATACAAATTAAAATAAAGCTGACATATTTAAAACCCATAGCAATCTCCATTAATGATAATCATAACATAATGACTTTAATAGATTATTATATTATATGCAAATAAATTATTTTAGTTTATCAGATTAAGTGATATAAATCACCCAGGTAGCGAACTGCACTAATCATTATCAATGAACTACTCCGAGGTAAACCTCAGGGTATCTAGTACATTATTCTAAAATTCTGCTTACTTTTTCTATTGTGCTACGTTTGTCTAGATACAAAAGTAACCAAAAAATCACGATGGTAGAATCTAAATTCTAAAATTTATTACATGACCCACTGATACCCCCCTCCTCGTAAATTTCTTAACGATTTAGATTCTAAGGTCGACATAAAATATCGAAACCCCAAGGCAAAGCCTCGGAGAATTCTATGATTAAATCCTGTCCCAGTTCTAGCGCTGGTTTTCTGGTCTTTCCGGCTGTCTTTGGTCTTAATTTAATAGAATGATAAATAAGCTTTCTTCATTAATTCAATTCAAGGCTAATTATTTAATTGCCTCGACAACTATCCAGCTATTTTTAAAATTCAAATCAGTCGCTATAGAATTAAATCCTGATTTTTTTAACTTCTGTATATATTCTTTTTCATTTTTGATCTGGACTCTCTTCCACCACTTGCTACCTTCCTTAGGGAAGCGATTAATTATCAGTAAAAAACCATTATTTTTTAATACCCGTCTAACCTCCTGGAATGCCAGGTCTATTCCGGGCCAGAACTGCACAGTCTCTAATGCTGTAACCAGATCAAAGGTTGAATTCTCAAATGGAATTTCCGGCATTGAAGATCGAGTTATATACATTCGGGCTTGTTCAATTGCCTTTTGATTTATTCTTCTGGCAAGCTTTACCATCTCCGGTGAATGGTCCAGTCCATAGAGAGTAGAATTCTTACTAGCCTTAGATAGACAATTAAGAAATTTTCCACCGCCGCATCCAATATCTAATATTTTAGCATTTATCGGAATAGTTAAATGACTAAAATAGTCGATATAAATTGAAGTCTGGAATCTATTCATCAGGTGCCCGACTATTTTACCTATTAATCCTTCGGGCTTTGCTCCCTGGGTAGATAATTTAAATTTAGATTTCAATCCTTAGCCCCCTGTTTGCTTTTTAAATTAGATAGAAATGAATGGAAAAAGATTCTATATTTCCTTTTCTAATAATTGCAGACACTCCTGATGTACCTCTACTGTCCCGGCCTCTTCAAATCCATAATTCTTATAATACTCAACTAATTTTTTGTTTTTAATTCCACAATCCAACCTCAGATAATCACAATCTTTCCGTCTCAATAAGGTTGTGATCTCATCTAATATTTTATAACCAAGATCCTGCCCGCTCATTTTCCGGCTAGTTGTAAAAGAATGAATATATCCGGCTTTATCGTTGTGTTCACCCCAAAATAATTCGTCGCTATATTGTAAACGAAAAATTCCTATCAGCTTATCACTGTCATAGACTCGATAAAATTGCCCCTTGTCTAAGCCCTCTTTAATCCAGTTTTTATGTAATTCTGAAGGATTGTGCCAGTTTTGCCAATAATCGATATTTTGCTCCTTTAGCCAAACAGCAGCTTCTTTTAATTGTTTTAAAACAAATTCCTGATCATTTTTATCTAATTTTAAAAACTCCATTTGATAATGTAATCCTTCTATAATTCATTAATACCTGCTTTATTGCTTTGGGTTGTAGAATGAAGCTCTGCTTCATTTTTTATGTCCAGTACTTCGGACTATTATTTTACCGAACCAGAGGTTCGGGCTACAGTATCCCTATCATTATTTAATAATTTTTTATATACAATACTCATCAAGATTCCATTAATAATCAATACCAGCCAATCTATAGAAATAATATAAACTTCGAATCTATCTTTTCTTACAATCCCGTGGTTAATGGATACAATCACAAAAGAAAGCACCACTAAAATAAATGCTATTATAAAAATCCATTTAATGTATTTTTGAATACCAGTGTCTGCTTTGAAAATAAAGGCAATAAACAAAAATGAGAAACTCATCATTATATGGCCTAACTCCTCAAGAGCGATAAAAATTCCATGAGGATTATATTGAATAATTAATGGTATTCCGGCCTGCTCACCGTTCATCAAACTGGCTGGAATTACAGAAGATTGAATAAAATAGGCCAGCAACAAAATCCCGACTGATAGTACAGTAAAGCATAAACTTATTTTGCCAAAAATTTTCTTTTTTGTGGTAGCATAATCATGGAGAGAAACCATAAATACCATGTAAGCAATGAGCATAAACATTGCAAAATACATCCAGATGAAATCGCCGGGAAATTGTTCCAGCGTATCAAGATAGGGATATTCTACACAATCTGCCGAACAAAAGGCACCGGAGATCGGCACCGCCGTCAATGCAAAGCCCAGGGTGATAATTGTCAGTAGAACCAAAGTAACCGAAGAATATAGCCCAACCCTTTCAGAACTAATCATTACCTCCTCCAAATTAATAAAAATTAGATGTGTTCATTATTTTAAGAAAATATATATATCCTTGATTATAGGTGTAATTTAAGCGATACGGTCCGTCCAGATATGGTTAGGATTTTCCCATTCCATCAAACACTCAATTTCTCCTGTTGCTTTTTCTAAGCTTTCCGAAATGATCTTAAAACCCCGATTTTCATAGAAACGAAGACTATTGGAATTTTTCTTATATACTTTAAGTTTTATTTTTTGTCTGGCATTTTTAACATAGTCGAGTAATTTTGTTCCTATTCCTTGCCCCTGCACTGGAGAATCAACAAAAATGGCAGCCAGATAGGAATCCATCATCGATATAAAACCAATAATTTCATTATCGCAAAGGGCAACATAGGTTTCCGAATTTGGTAGATATTCCATTGCCATCATTTTTTTATTTTTCCTTCAGTATTCTGCCGGAATAAAATTATGGAATTCGATTGATAACTTATACCATAATTCCACTACCTCATCAATATCATCTTGCTCTAATTTTTTAATATCCATTTTTCTTAATACCTCTTATCCAATAAATATTCACCATTTTTACATATTGTCTCACCATCTACTATTATTGTGGGATTCTTCATTACATAATCCACATGAATGTTAGAATCATTATCGCCACCAAAACTGATATTGTTACCAAAGGCTATATGACATGTTCCTCTTGCCTATTCGGACTCCATTAAAGTTTTTTTCCATTTTGCGCCGGTATTGGTCCCGATCCCTAATTCAGCGATAATTTTTGCATTTTTATCTGTACACAAATCTTTAAACATCCATTTTTCCTGTTCGATTGTGCTATCCAGTTCTGATAGATTGGCAATTTGTCCATTTTTTAATACTAATTTAATAGGTTGAACAGGTGGTCCGTAATAAGCACAAGCATCAATGATAATAGTCCCGCTCGCAGTATTTTCAATCGGTGCTGTATATATTTCTCCGTGAATAATTCTCCAATCTCTTGGACTTAAAGTAAGATCAGTTCCAGCTTTTGTAGTAATATAAATACTATTTGCCCCTTTTAGTTTTTTATGTAGTGCTATTTGAAATTTTTGGTTTTCATTGTAATCTATTCCATAGGTTCTAATAGTTGTTTCAACCTCAGCAATCCAATCGCAAAAGAATCTATCTTCAGGCAATTTCAATCCAGTATCAGGTCGTCCAATTGCATCAAACAATGCAGCAGCATGATTAGGAGCAACCAAAAGAATAAAATTAGTATTATCTTCTTCATTTCTTATTATCCTCTTGATTGTTCCTGAATCAATTATAAAGCTATCAAGAGTAAGCTGAGCATATTCAAACTCTGAGTGCTCCAGTTCTCTAAGAATATAGCTAGCAAAAATCTTTTTTTCAAAAGAATTAACAACTACGATTCTTTGTGTATTTTTATCTGTAACCTTTTTTATGACATTTTTTGCTGCTAACTCTATTTTCTCTTTTTTAAATAAAGCCTCAATATTCTTAGTATCTAGATCTGAAAAGGCACTATAAACCAAAGCAAAAAATACAATAAAATACCAATTTTTAACCTTTACGAATTTTATATTATTAGATTCCATCTTCAATTTCCTACAAGATAATAATTCTGGCCATAGAATAGACACCTTTTTAGTAATTAAGTTGTCAGAAAACTCAAAGGGATTTTTGTCTAAAATTGATGAGATTAAAACCTTTTATTTACAATACTCCCGGCGAACTTATACCTCTATTTATAAATTTCAACAAAATATTTTGATTGTCCCATAAAAGACTGCTTGTGTCCTAACGATTCCTCCCCAGCAGGGTCACCCGGTTACAAAGCCATTGGCAATCAACATTATACAACTAATTATCGTACCCTCTTGAAATATCAAATACTTATATAGAACAATTGTTCTATTAAATCTCTTTTTACTAGTTTTTTAACTAATTATGGATATAGCCATTTGTAAAAGTTTTCTCCAATGTAGCATGTCTTTCCTGTCTGTTCAGCTTGTTCCTTCTGCTTTTTAACGAAGATAATTTTTTAGTAAGTTGTGCATTTTCCTGAAATCTTCAATAGGATAAAGGCGAAAAAATATATACAAAACATGTGTGTTTAGATACCTTTTTAAAATGATCCCCAGATCACATGCCAGATGACATCAGTCCAAAAATGAACACCAACTGCGGCAAGAAATCCAAATCTGCGAAAATAATGCGCTGATACTAATGAAAGCAACACATTAAGAGAAATTATTTCAACCAAAAGAGCTATTGGGATTTCACTTATATTAGATAAATCCAAAAGATTCATTACAGCAGGAATATGCCCCATAGCGAAGGCAAGAGCGGATAAAACCGCCACAATCCTAAAAATTTGAATCCGCCACCTTCCATTTAAAATAACAGATGAAAAAAGCCATGTCCAAAAAGATATAAAAAAGAGTCGGAAGATGGTTTCCTCCCCAATACTGGCTCCAAAAGAAGCCACGAGTGCAGTTAATAATTCCGGATGAGGAAATGGTTCCAAATTGTGTGTCTGGCTCACAACATGATCAGTTAAAATAAATAAAACGCCAAGGGATATACCAACCAGAGCCGGTACTACAAATCTTTGTCTGCTAGAAATATTTTGATCCCAGATATCAGGAAGATGGAGTTTCCGTGATAATATTAATCCTAGAAAACCTAAACTCCCATAAAGTATAAATATAATAGCCGCATTTATAAAAGCCATAACTGGTTTGGAATCTGACAGGCTATGTTCTGGTAATATTGGGGAAACAGACCCTTGCGGTAAAAAAATATTGATTGCGGAAAGAATAGCGAGAACTAAAATAAGACTTATAAAAATTTTATTTGATAGTGATGCTGCCTTCTTCAAATTTCGCCCTCCTCATGTTAACAGGAATGGAATCAAGGCCATCATTCAATAAAAACTATTTTTAAGACAAGACAATAGCTAACTACATTAAACCAGATCTGAATTAAAGACCTCCCACTCCTGTCCTCTCTGTAAATATACATATAAGGCAATATAAAACAAACAACAAACCACTTAAATCTTGGAGCGATTCTTAATAAATTTGATGGACTTCTAATTTCATATCAAGAGGTGACAACTTACTTAATAGCTATAACGACAATCCATCCTTTTTTATAATTTAAATCAGCAGTCAATATCCTAAACCCTGTATTTATAAATCTATTTTCATATTCAGTCTTACTCTTAATTTTTGCCCATTCCCACCCTTTGCATCCCTCTTTTGGGTAGCGATTAATAATTAGAAAAGAGCTGAACCTGCAAGGAAAAAGTAGACACTTATAATTCATAAATTTTTCCTGTAGTAATTTTGCAAATAATGTTCGGGAGTCTGGTAGTCTAATGACTCATAAATCCTTTTTCTAGGATAAAAAACTTCCAAATAATAAAAGACCCGTCTAATAATTTAATCTTCAAAATGAGCATTAGAAGAATCTTCATTAAAGCAACTTCTTCAGGCTTCAAATTTATGGCTGTGAGTAATCAACCACTCAAATCAAATTCATCAAAAATGGTCATCCATTTCAGAGTGCTGCCCTCAAGTAGTAACAATCGATACTGATTTTCTACCAAAGTGACCTGGATAGTCTTATTCCCGGGATCTGATATATGATCAATATTACTAAAAGAAAATGTAAATTGTTTTCCCCTTCCAAAAAATATAAGTCGTTCAGAATTAAAAGTAAAATACCCTTTATCTAATTTCTGAAAAGATTGATCCATTTTCTTTTTTAAAATACATAATCCGCTTTTCAATTTATAATAACCATTTTCAGGTAATTCAGGCAGCGGATATTCTTTGACTTTTTGATACCATTCGGGAATAGATTTAACCAACCCCGCTTTATCTTTGGGCCGAATTTTCACCATTTTATGATCATCCGTTAAAAGCCATTCACTCTCACAGTCTTCGCAAAATAAGCCTCTCTGCCCTTTTTCACGGATACTATTAATCTTACCACATTCCGGACAGCGCCAAAACAAGCGTTCGATCCCCTGATTCAAATGGCGTGATGTATAAATCCTATGCTGGAAATTTTTATTAGGAGAATGAAGAACTTTGGATAATCTTTTCCTGATTTGTTCATCATTTTCTTTTCTATCTATTTTAAAAGGTTTATGGTATATAACTTTGGCCTTTGTTCTGCGCCAGCTATCACTCCAACGCGGCATAAAACTATCCAGGCCACAGAGGCTCACAGGAATTATTGGCTGGCGGACAAGTTTTAAAACCCGGGAGATACCGTCAGGAAAGGATTCCGGTTCTCCCGTCCAACTTCTTTTACCTTCGGGAAAGTAGCCCACACTATCACCTTTTCTAAGTGTACGAAGCAGTTTTCGCAAAGCCCGGGGATCCCTCTGGTATTTTTTAACGGGAATTGTATCCATTTTCTTTAAAATAAAGGCAAAAAATTTGTTATTGTAAATATCGGCCGTAGTGAAAAATTTCAGATCATGATGACAAAAAGCTGAAATAAAAATAGGGTCCAAATAACTCAAATGGTTGGATATAAACAAGACCCCTTCCCCTTCCGGAATATTCTGTGTGCCTTCCGAGTCAACAGGAAACAAAATTTTTGACAGTAGAAAAAAGGCGGGATAGGCAATCAGTTTCAAGATAGAGGGTCCCTTTTCTCCTCTTATTTTGTAAAAAAACGGAACCCGTTTTCGATAGCTTTTATATTCATCCTCAAAAATATGATTATAGCTGGATTCCTTAAAAATATAAAGTGAAAAATAAATCAGGATTATAAAAACGAGCACTCCAATATCCAGACCCAGATCACCTAAAAAGCCTGCACCTCCCATTAAAAATAATCCGTATCCTAAAAAGAATGGATGGCGAGAATGACTATAAAATCCTGTTTGAGGAAATCTTGGAGGAATAAAAAAGATTGAAGGGAGGTAACCTGTTTTCATAAAGTGTAAAAGGGATGATTTTATGGCTAAAAAGAATCCCAATAAAATTAAAATAATAGAAAAAAATTTAATTAGTATTTTTACATAAGCTGTAGGATAATACATGCCTGGTTTGTTTAAAAGTATAATCGCCAGAGGAACAGCCAGCCAGTAAAATAGAAGATGTATCAGATAATTTTTGGCCCTATTTTCAACCAAATCCTCACCTCATAAATTGTAATTGTAATATAATTTTAATTTTTTCTATTCTCAACAATAAATATTTGACTGTATTCTAATTTTTAAGAAGTATCTAAATGAGTTGTTATGATCCACATCGCAGTAAGCCTCGGGGAATTATGTGATCAAAAAAGTATAGTCTATCATTCAAAACATCCAAAAGCAAACACTTATAAATAATAAAATATTTAATACTTGCAAAAACGTTAGAAGAATTAACCCAAACAAAATTTTAATCTGGATAAATTAATTTGTAAATTATTGGGTAGATGCTAGTAATTTAAAATATGATTAAAAGATATATAAATTTATGGGAATAAACGTAAGAAATTTTTCAATCATCGCTCACATTGACCATGGCAAATCAACTCTTGCTGATCGTATGTTAGAAGTCACCAAAACGGTTCGGCAAAGAGATATGAAAGATCAGGTACTGGATGATATGGACCTGGAGCGAGAAAGAGGGATAACTATTAAATCGCATCCTATTCGGATGAAATATAAGCATAGCGATGGGAATCAATATACTCTGAATTTAATTGACACTCCCGGTCACGTGGATTTTTCCTATGAGGTATCCCGTAGTCTGGCTGCCTGTGAGGGTGCTCTTTTGCTGGTTGATGCGGCTCAGGGAGTAGAGGCCCAAACTGTAAGCAATGCTTATCTGGCGATAGAAAACGATCTGGAAATTATACCTGTAATCAATAAGATCGATCTTAAAACTGCAAGGATAGAAGATACAACCCGGGAAGTCAAAGATTTGATCGGTTGTGAGGAGGATGAAATAATATTTGTTAGCGCAAAAGAAGGCCAGGGTTTAGACGATATTTTTGAAGCGATCATTGAAAAAGTACCCGCTCCTGATTACGAACCTGACAAGCCTTTACGAGCACTAATTTTTGATTCCAATTATGATCCCTATCAAGGGGCAGTGCCTCATATTCGCGTCTTTGAAGGCGAGGTTGAGGTAGGTGATTTTATCCAGTTTTTCTCGGACAAAAGGAAATTGGAAGTTTCAGAATTAGGTTACTTTATAATGGGCAATCAAAAAACCAAAAAACTCACATCCGGAGATGTAGGATATCTTGTATGTGGACTAAAGGATATTTCCCGAATAGAAGTGGGAGATACTATCACTAGCTGGAAAGAACCTGCCGAACAAAGATTGCCTGGATACAAAGAGATCAAGCCAATGGTTTTTAGCGGTATGTATCCGGTTAATCCTGATGATTATAAAGACCTACGTAAAGCACTGGATAAAATGAAATTAAATGATTCATCTCTCACTTTTGAACCGGAAAACTCAGGTGCTCTCGGATTCGGCTTTCGCTGTGGCTATTTGGGGATGCTTCATATGGAAGTAGTTCAGGAAAGATTAGAACGGGAATTTGAGATCGAATTAATCACTACCGTTCCTAATGTCAAATATTACGCTGTAATGAAAGACGGAGAAGAAATTGAAGTTGAAACCCCCGGAGATATGCCCCAGGCTGGAAAAATCGAGATCATGAAGGAACCTTATGTTAAGGCAGAAATCATTACACCTGATGAATATGTGGGTAATATAATGAAACTGTGTGAAGCCAAACGGGGTAATTATGTGCACACCCATTATCTGGATATGAATAAAGTCCAGATTGAATATGAGTTACCTATGATGGAAATGATCTATGATTTCTATGATAAATTAAAATCCACAACCCGCGGCTATGCATCTTTTGATTATGAAACTATCGGCTACAAAGAAGGCGATCTGGTCAAAGTCGATATACTGGTGAATAAGGATGTGCTCGATCCTCTTTCCTTTATCACCCATCAAGATGACGCTTATTATAAAGGTCGGGACCTCTGTCGCAAATTAAAAGAATTAATTCCAAAACATATGTTCAAAATTCCTATTCAGGCGGCCATTGGTAATAAAGTTATTGCCCGCACTAATATTAAAGCCCTCCGGAAAAATGTAACTGCTAAATGTTATGGGGGCGATGTAACCCGAAAAAGAAAATTGATTGAAAAACAAAAAGAAGGTAAAAAGCGGATGAAACAAGTTGGCAGTGTAGAAGTGCCGCAGGAAGCCTTCTTCGCTATTCTGGATACGACGGAATGATATAAGGCTCCCAAATCCGTAGATACCAATATAACTCGGTTTTTATAGAAATTATTACTTTTTAATGTTTAACTCTCAAATCCAGGCCAGGACGCGGCAAATTATATTGGCCTCAATAAAAAAGTGCTTTTATAA
>JAIPHI010000060.1 GCA_021735285.1 Fidelibacterota bacterium
GATTTATTAAGATGAAATAAATTTACTACCAGGGCCCATCATAATCCAGCCAATCCTCCATCTCTTCAAGCCAAAGAGATTTTCTCTCTTTTATTGTCTCCTTTAGTTCTTGATATTCAAAGTCCTCTATCCGATTTTTATCAAGCATAAATTTGTAAAACTTTTTCAGCCCAGCACAGTAATCTTTTATAGTGTGTTTACCACCCCACATACATTTTTTTATTAGATAATAGCCCAAAAAATGATCAACCTCAAAGCCCGATACCCCTGCTTCAGGCTGTTTAGGTTCTATAAGCAGAAGGAATTCATTTATATAAAAATCCAAATTGCTCTTATGTTTTTCAACAGTTTTTTTAGATAAACCTTTGTCTTTTAATAATTCAGCAAATGTATTAAGTAAATCATTATTTTCTTTTCTAATCTTTTTACACTTTGCCAGATATTCCTCATATTCCACGAGTATTCTCCTTTATTTTTGATAAAGTTAGCTATATTTCTCCAATTATAAAAATTTTGTAATTTAAAAAATGAAAAATCATCTCATTGAAATTCAAAATATCAATATTTATAAACAGACATACATCTTTTAAATGTACTATAAAAGTATAAAAAAACAATAAAAGTAAATAAATAACTTGATAGTAAAAATATATAATTATAGATTGAGTATACAGATTGAAGAAAATAATTGAGGAATTACAAAATTAATGGGTAGAAATTCTAAAAAAACTGAAATTGTGGAAACAGCTGAAAAACTATTTATGCAATTCGGCATGAAACGGGTCACAGTCAAAGAAATCTGCCAGAAATCCGACGTCAGTAAAATGACTTTCTATAATCATTTTGACAATAAAAATGATATTATCAAATATATTTTCAATAGCTGGCTCGATGAAGGCTATGCCTGGCTGGATGAGTTAGAAGAAAAGGATATATCTTTTAAAGAGGAAATTCAGAGAATCCTGGAATATAAGAAAAATTTAACCTCTCGCATGAGTCCTCAATTCATAAATGAATATCTGGAGAGTTCGCCGGAATTGAAAGGATTTTTTGAAGAGTATAGGCAACGAGGACTGGATAAGTTCATTGAATGGATAGAAAGCTGCAAAAAACGAGGTAAAGTCCGTAAGTCCATTAAACCGGAGTTTTTAGTCCATGTCTTTAACATGTCTTTTAATTTGATGAAAGATGATAATTTACGAAATATTTACAACGATCTTACTGATTTGATAGAAGAAGTATTTGAGTTTCTTTTCTACGGAATTGTGCCCCGGGACAAAAGGGAGAAGCATGAAAAAATTTAGTATCCTGATTATAATATCAACTCTAATGTGTACCACTCAGAGTTTTTCTGCTGACAAATTCAGTTATGATTATAGTGGTGAGATTTCACTCCAGGGTGGTGGGTATTCTTTAACTGACAGCCCTGATTATTATGCAGGATTACGGGCCCTTCCGTTTTTTCAAAGTCTTCTCGATGTCAGTAAAAACTCTTATATTAATTTTAATATTTCAGTTAATGGTTTTTCATCCTACGTCGAAGACTGGGATAACAAATTGGAATTATACCGTCTTTCACTAACTTACCAATCCCTCCAGACCGAGGTTAAAGTTGGCCTCCAGAAAATCACTTTTGGACCTGCTAAATACTTACGCCCTTTGATGTGGTTTGATAGAATAAATCCGACCGATCCAATGCAAATTACAGAGGGTGTTTACGGAGCATTATTCCGCTATTATACAATGAATAATACAAATATCTGGTTGTGGGGGCTTTACGGGAATGAGGAACTCAAGGGTATGGAGCAATTTAAAACTGAGCCTGATAGACCGGAGTTCGGAGGTCGCCTCCAGATACCATTGCCCAAGGGAGAAATAGCTGCCAGTTATCATAACAGAAAATTGAAGGGAATTTATAGGGATCAGGAGCAGCGGCTTGCATTGGACGGCTATTTTGACATGGGCGTTGGACTTTGGTTTGAATCATCGATCTCCTTGATGGATAATGATGTAAATAGTGTCATGGCTACCTTTGGAACTGACTACACATTCGGAATAGGCAATGGTCTTAACGTAATTGCTGAATACATGTCGATCCAATATTCACCTAATAATTATTTTGCTGATCCTGAAGAACAGCTCCTTGCTTTGTCTTTTTCCTATCCTCTCAATATCATGGATCAATTGTTATACATGAGCTACTTTTCCGAAGCGAGGGATAAACTCTTACATTATCTGAGATATCAGAGGACTTACGACAAATACTCACTTAATTTCGCTATATTTCATTATCCTGAGATAGGTTACGATGTATTTACTGGAAGACAGTCCAACATCGCCGGCTTAGCTGCTCAGGTGATGGCTATATATAATTTTTGAGATTGGGAGTAGTTTGGAGTGCACCCACTGTGTGGGTGCAAAAAAACTGACACAGTCAGTTTACTCCATAAAATAATATGACAGAAATATATAAAACATATCAACACAATCCGCCGCATTTATTTCGTAGTAATGCTAAGTATTTTATTACTGGTGCGACTTATAAGAAGGTGCATTATCTGGAATCGAATAAGGCAAAAAAGATTTTTCTTAAATATCTATTCAAAAGTTTTAATCATTATAATTGGCAAATTGAAGACTGGGTTGTTTTAGATAATCATTATCATTTAATGGCTAATGCTCCAAAAAATGCGGATAGTCTGTCACAGGTTATAAATAATTTACACCGGTTTGCTTCTGGTGCGCTTAATAAATATTTTCCTAATATTGGACAGAATATGGATTGCACTGACTGTGTCAGTGTAAAATTAAAGTCCGACCTAATAAACAAGACACATCACCCATCTTCATCGACACAGTCGATGCACTCCAAAAATAAGCCCAAAAAATTCCACAACTATTGGGACACCTGCATAACCTATGAAAGGTCCTATTTCGCAAGATTGCATTATATCTGGTATAATCCTGTAAAACACAAATATGTGGAGGAGCCTAGAGAATGGAAATTCGGTAGTTATTACTATAGAATTAAAAAAGATAAAGACAAAATCAGAAATATAATCGATGATTATCCGTGTGATAACGTAAATGTTTATGACGATTTTTGAGTGTATGGATTGTATCGACTGTGTCGATACAAAAAGCATTGACACAGTCAATGCACTCCAAACTCCAAAACCAACAGGGAGGAAACAAATGGCAATAATAGAGACTGTAGGAATCGCAAAAAGATACCCTATGGGCAAACGAAAATTCACTGCTCTCAGGGATATCGATTTAAAAATTGAAAAGGGAGAATTCACCGGGATAGTTGGCCCCAGTGGCTCTGGTAAGACCACATTGCTTAATATAATCGGAGCTCTCGATCACCCCAGTGAAGGCTCGGCTACAGTTTTAGGCAAAAAAGTTGAATCATTATCCCATAAAGATGCAGCCAGACTGCGTAACCAGCGCTTAGGATTTATATTTCAGACCTATAACCTACTTCCGGTTTATACAGTTTATGAAAACGTCGAGCTACCTCTCCTTTTGTTAAAAATGAATAAAGAGAAGCGCAGAGAACTGGTGGAGACGGCTCTTAAAAGGGTTGGAATTCTTGATAAAATCGACTCGAAACCAGCCCAATTATCGGGAGGAGAACGCCAGAGAGTCTCGGTTGCCCGCGCCATGGTCAAAGAACCTGATCTGGTATTGGCGGATGAGCCGACTGCCAACCTGGATGTGGCTAACTCCCACAATATTTTAAATATGATGCTGGAACTCAATCGTGAACTGGAGACAACTTTTCTATTTGCCACTCACGATGAGAAAGTTATGCGCTATTTAAGAAGGCAGATCACGCTCACAGATGGTAGAATCACCGAAGATATTGAGAAGGAACCGGAACCGGTTAGTCCGGAGGAGGTATGATCATGGTTACTCTAAAACTGGCTTTAAAAAATATTTTGGGGGCCGGATTGCGAACCTGGTTAAACGTGATTATTTTATCGATTGCCTTCGTAGCCATAATATTTACCCAGGGTTTTATCGAAGGTATGGGGAATGCAATTGTCAATGATATGCAGGAGATGCTCTATGGAGGTGGTCAGTACTGGCACGAAAAATATGACCCCCAGAATCCCTTAACAATCGATGGTAGCCATGGAGAATTAGCCCCAAAAATGAAGAATATGATCAATAATGATAAAATGGTACCCATCTTAATTAGAAGCGGATCAATATATGTAAATGGAAATTCACAGGTTATCCAGATAAAAGGGATTAAACCGGAGCAAAATGTAATAGAATTACCATCAGAGCATCTAAATACTGAGTCCGAGTATATTCCAGCTATTCTCGGTAGCAGAATGGCTGACAAAGTTAATCTAAAGGAAAACGATCAAGCAACTATTCGCTGGCGGGACAAAGATGGTACTTTTGATGCTGCTGATATTGAAGTTGTCCATATTATGCATACTTCAGTTCAAGCAATCGATAATGGTCAAATATGGATCTCGATCAGTAAGTTAAGAAGTATGATGGAATTAGGTGATGAAGCAACTTTGACTATTCTACCACAAGGGATTGAAGCACCTAATATTGTCGCCTCTCAATGGCTCTATAAATCTCCGGATGTGCTCCTTCAGGATATACAGAATATGCTAAAAACTAAAACCGCTGGCTCCATGTTTATGTATATTGTATTACTTGCTATGGGTTTACTAGCGATTTTTGATACCCAGGTTCTGGCAATATTTAGACGGAAAAAAGAGATCGGCACTCTCATTGCCCTGGGTATGACCCGCCGACAGACAATTCTGCTCTTCACTATAGAAGGTGCTTTGCATGGTGTACTGGGGTTGATTGTTGGCGCTGTCTATGGAATCCCGGCCTTTGCCTGGATTGCAAATAAGGGGATTAAATTACCTGACATGATGGACCAATTCGGTTTTGCTCTCTCGGCCCGACTGTATCCTTCATTTGGTTTAAAACTGCTACTAATGACCACTCTTCTGGTGTTGGGTAGTGTAACAATTGTTAGTTTTTTGCCGACCAGGAGAATTGCAAGACTGGAACCTACTGAGGCATTACAGGGGAGGGGCAAATGATTAAATTCTTACTCAAGGGATTAGTGAGAGACCGGCATAGGAGTCTATTTCCAATCCTGATTATCGCCGGAGGGGTTGGCCTTAGCGTGCTTCTATATTGTTATATACAGGGTTTTGGCAGTGATTTGATTCGAACTAATGCTATCTATGATACGGGACATGTCAAGATCATGACCCAGGCCTATAAAAAAATTGCGGATCAGCTCCCCAATGACCTGGCCCTGGCAAATTCAGATCAGCTGGTTCAAGAGTTACAAAATAAATATCCTGAAATGGAATGGTCACAGAGGATAAAACTTGGCGGACTACTGGATATACCTGATGAAAAGGGAGAAACAAAAGAGCAGGGGCCAGTTCAGGGTATTGGAATGGATCTATTAAATAGTAACAAAAATATTAATAGGTTTAATCTCCACAAGGCCCTGGTAGAAGGGAATCTTCCTGATAAGCAGGGAGAGATATTAATTACCAAGGAATTTGCAAATAACTTAAATGTTAAACCCGGCCATACAGCAAC
This sequence comes from Fidelibacterota bacterium, assembly GCA_021735285.1. GTDB lineage: Bacteria > Fidelibacterota > UBA2242 > UBA2242 > JAFGTP01 > JAIPHI01. The sequence continues at coordinate 5,605 of JAIPHI010000060.1, forward strand.
TCTGATCAGTAATGCTGCTGACGGGAGTATGGCAATTTACAATTTTGAAATTTCCGGAATAATTCAATTTGGCGTCAGTTTTCTTGATAAGAATACTATTCTGGTTGACATCCAAGATCTGCGATCAGCCTTAAATATGTATAATAGTGCTGGAGAAATATTAGGATATTTTCCAGGCAACTTCAATGCGGAAAAAGCAAATAGAATAACCGCTGATTTTAATCAGGAATACAGTGAAGAGGGAGATGAATTTTCCCCGGTGATGGTAACCTTAAGGGATCAGAATGGTTTGGATCAAATGTTGTCTATGATCAATGCAGAATCTTTCATTATAATTGGGATTTTCATTTTTGTAATGTCACTCGTGCTCTGGAACACGGGATTAATGTCGGGTATCAGGCGTTATGGAGAAATTGGGGTAAGGCTGGCAATCGGAGAATCCAAAACCGATGTTTACGTAAGTTTACTTTGGGAAGGATTATTAATCGGGGTTGCAGGAACAATTGTCGGAAATATATTGGGGCTTGCATTTTCCTACTATTTGCAGGAGGTAGGTATCGATGTCTCAGGAATGATGCAGGATTCTTCGGCTTTGATGTCAACTGTGCTAAGAGCCCGGATCACTACTCCGGCCTATTTTATAGGATTTATACCTGGATTATTGGCCACCTTTCTAGGTAATGCCATTTCAGGTATCGGCATTGTAAATCGGGAAACTGCACAATTATTTAAGGAGCTGGAAAGATGAAATATTTAAAAATAATAATTTTAATAATTTTTACGAGTTCTGCAATTTTTGCAGAAACATTAACAGCCAACGATATTCTCAAAAAAGTCGATTCAAATATGGTAATTGAAGATGCAGTCAGTATTTCTACGATGACGATTCATAGTCGAATGGGAACCAGAAATATTAAATCGAAATCCTGGATTGGAGATGAAGAGGAATCTTATGTAGAATACCTCTCTCCCCCTCGTGAAGAAGGTAAAAAAATGCTTAAGACGGGTGATAAACTCTGGATCTACACACCCGAACCCAATGAAAGGATAATTTCGATTTCCGGCCATCTCCTCCGACAGTCTGTAATGGGCTCAGCCCTCTCCTATGAAGATTTTATGGAAAATGATGTTTTGACAGAAGATTACAAGGCTGAAATTGTAGGCAGTGATACTGTAAATAGCAGAGCATGTTATGTTCTTAATCTGGAAGCAACCTCGGAGGATGTAAATTATCATTCCAGAAAAGTCTGGATTGACAAAGAACGCTGGCTCCCTCTCAGAGAACAGCGCTATGCCAAAAGTGGAAAATTATTGAAAAAAACAGAAATTTTGGATGTCTTCCAGGTCGGAGAGCGCTGGTATCCTAAAAAAGTTAAATTCAAAGATATGCTCTCCCGGGGAGAAGGCACAATCATGACGATCGATTCCCTCAATCTCGATGTTGAGGTTCCGGATTATAAATTTACCAAAGCTGCTTTACGAAGATAGAAATGTCGATAGAGACACGCCTTTGTGTCTAAAACAACACACATTTTTCATCTACAAAATTATAAGTCAGTGTTTATTAAATAATTAAAATGCTGGTACAATTATTGATACATATATAATTGTTTATTTGACAACCTTACCCTAAGTAAATGTTACCAGCACTCCAACTTTTCTCCTTCCCAAATTTTGGTAACGTGCCCCAATAAGGGGAGCAATCCCGCATAAATTGCTCCCCTATAAATTTTTTATAGGATTGTGAAAATTTTAAAGGGTCTTTCTTTAATTTTTATTCAAACTCTTGCATTGTTTTTAAAAGGGCTTTCTCGATATTTTCCTCTCCCATCCAGTGACCGCTTTCTTCCGCTATGATCAGTCGGGAATTTTCCAAAGCCTGATGCAATTTATAAGCTGTTATGGGTGGACATATAGCATCATATCGTCCATTTACAATAATAACACGGGTTGAACCAATTTTAGATATATTTTTCAAAAGCTGGTTTGGTTTTAGAAAACAATCATTTTTCATATAATAATTTTCCAGCAATGAAAATGCTATTGGATTAAAGGAGTTAAATATTTTATTCCATTCTTCGTCAGTTCTTTTTTCTACTTTTAAACTGGCAATCTGAAGTTCGTATTTTGCCCAAATTCTGGCATATTTCTCTTTTTGGGCATTGTTCTCGATGTTAATCAAATTAAATAATTGAGCTGGAATTTTGCCATTGTTGCCATTAGGTAGAGAATTCACAAAATTGTCATAAATTTTCGGGAAGTGCTTTCTCACTCCTCCATGATAGAAGTGATTAATTTCAGACTTTGTTCCTAGAAATACTCCTCGTAACACAATTCCAGCAACATTATCAGGATAGGTCTCAGCATAAGCCAGGGCCAGAGTTGATCCCCATGAACCTCCAAAGAGAATAATTTTATTCAGGTCTAATTTTGTTCTCAATTTTTCGATATCTTCTACCAAATTCCAGGTAGTATTGCCTTCTATTTCAGCGAATGGTTTAGAGCGTTTTGCTCCTCTTTGATCGTGAAGAATAATGTTGAATTTATCAGGATTGAAAAAGCGACGCATATAAGTCGAACATCCACTTCCCGGACCTCCATGTAAAACGAAAACCGGTTTACCTTTCGGATTTCCACAGCACTCATAATAGAGTTGATGTAAATCCGAGACTTGAAGGTAATCATTTTTGTAAGGCTCAATTTCTGGATATAGTTCCCCAGTTGATGGGTCAGCATTGACCTGAATTATGAATACAACTAGGATTAAATATCCGATTAATGGTAATTTACGCATATATACCTCTTTATTATTGATTGGTTTTTAGTGTAGCTATAGTAGCCCCCCAATTACCTCCACCCTCTTTAGCTGTTTCATAATGAATAACTGCCGGATGCTGGGACAAAATGGAGTGCACTATTCTTCGTAAGACTCCTTTACCTTTGCCATGAATGATTCTAATCTCGTTAATATTATGGTTAATACATTCTTTTATATATCCTGGTACAAGCCCCCTGACATCTTTCGGTTGGAAAGTATGCAAGTCGAGAGTACCATTAATTGGTAGGTGTTGGACAGGATTGTCTATATTGGCAAAGCCTTCCTTTGCTTGATTAGTAAATTCTGTTACTAATTTTTTACTTTTGAAACCATTTTCTTTTTCTAATCCTGTATGAGCATCTACTCCGTCAGGTTTAACAGATAGGATAGCCTCCCTTACATTTTTCGGGTTAAGTCCACCAGCCAGGATTACCGGTTTTGGCGAAATATCACAGATTTCTCTACTTATTTGCCAATTATGAGTTTTTCCGGTCGCACCAATAGCACCACTTTCGGGATCAAAAGTATCAGTTATATAATAATCCACAAATTTATAGGTTCTATTAATATAATTTTCCAGTTCCTGTAGATTATTGCTTTTGATTATTAGACTTTTGATAATCCGAAATTTTGGATTTAATTGTTTTAATTTCTTCAGCTTAGACTGTACTATATGATCATGGAGTTGCACTTGATTTATTTTTAGATAATCGCATAAATTAATTATTTCTTTTGGTCTTTTAAGGTAGGTGATAAGTACGAATTTCTTTGGATCACCTATTTCCCTTATAATATTCTGAGCCCCCTTTTCAGATATATCCTCATCACCATCCGGAAGCCGGAATGGAAATCCGATTTGATCGGCTCCGGATGCAAGGAGCATCCTGGCTTCAGCAACATTTTTTATACCTGCTATTTGAATCAGCCCTTTTCTCATTAGTTATAACTCATAATTGAAATCATCAGGCCAATATTCTGGAATATCCGATGAAAAGGTAAGGGGCTCCTTTTTTGTGGGGTGAATTATGGTCAACTCCCTGGCATGGAGAGCTATTGTCCGGTGAGGAAATTTGATCTTTGAACCGTAACGAAAGTCACCCAGCAAGTAATGTTCCCGATAGGCAAATTGGACTCTGATTTGATGATGACGACCTGTAAGCAGGTTTATTCTAACCAAAGATTTACCTTTTGCATAATCCAGTTTCCTATAATCAAGTTTTGCAACCTTACCCTTGTTTATTTTTTCGGAAATATAGCTTGTAGCACCGCGCCGATAAATTTTGTCAAATAATTTTCCTTTTGGTGGAATTTCGCCCTCTACAATAGCATAGTATATTTTTCTGGGTGTGGACTGTTTGAATTGTTGGGTTAAACGGGAGGCAGCTTTTGAGGTCCTTGCCATGACAATTACACCTGACGCCGGTCTGTCTATTCTGGACATTAAGGCTAGAAATACATTACCCGGTTTATTATATTTTTCCTTTAAGTATTGCTTACCGATTTCCTGGATTGATCGATCTCCTGTGGAATCAGCCTGAGTCAATACTCCTCCGGGTTTATTAACCACCAGTAAGTGATTATCCTCAAAAATAACATTCAAACTAGAGTTCATATAAGAAATCTTTTTTTTAATTTAAAATAATCTAATATTATTTACATTTCCATAAGCTCGAGCCTATAGGTTAATATTTTACAAAAAATATTGCAGAAAATTGAGTCTAAAAAATCCTTTCGATATTTGTTAAATCAATATAGTATCGATTTTTAAATAAACATCTTAATAATTATTATATTTGTTTTATGGATTAGTATTGAATTGATGATCCCAGTAAGATAGTAAGAAATGTTAGGGTGCTTCTCTTATAAAATTTTGAATCAGAAAGGGAGGTATATATATTTTTGATGATTTAATCAAAAATTTTAATAACTAAAATCACATCAGGCCAGGCTTTTGCAACTTTGTGATATGGATAAACTATAAATTTTCTAATAAGGTGAGTGTAGCAGGGTATCTCTGATGTAGAAGTCAAGGGATGGATTGGAAAAGTATAAAGAGATTGTTAAACTACTCTCGGAAGAACTAATATATAAACGTTTTTTAGTAGGCTCAGCTATTAAATTATCGTTTTGAATATTAATAGTTATAAATTATCTTTATCGGTTGGTACTGCTGTCATTAAAGGGAATGTTTAATGAATAAAGCAATTTTTTTAGATAGAGATGGGACGTTGAATTATGATAGTGAAAACTATGTCAAAAGTATAGCTGAGTTTAAAATATTTAAAAATACACCTGAGGCAATCCGGATATTTTCACAATCAGGTTATCTGGTTATAATAATCACCAATCAATCGGGAATTAGCAGAGATTATTTTAGTAAAAAAGAACTCCAACATATGCATGATAAATTGAAATCTGCAGTTAAATCAGAGGGAGGAAGGATAGATGCTATTTACTATTGTCCTCACCATCCTGATGATAACTGTGACTGTAGAAAGCCGGGTTTAGCAAATGTCCGCAAGGCAATAAAAAGGTTTGATATAGATCAATCGAATTCCTATTTTATTGGAGACTCAAAGAAGGATATTACAACCGGAGCTAAAGCCGGCTGTAGAACAATTTTGGTGAGGACAGGAATAAAGAATTATCGACCAGAAGATATTATTAAATGGAAGTTTAAACCAGATCATATTATGGATGATATACTGACAGCAGCAAAAATGATAACTAATAAACAAAAATAGGATTAAAAGGATGAAAATTATAGTGATAGAAGGTGGAACCTCAACAGAAAGAGAGGTCTCTCTAAGTAGCGGAGAAAAAATAGCAGCAGGCTATCGCCGAATAGGACATGATGTTGTGGAACTCGATACTGTCTTACCATTATCCCAACTGGATAAAAAAATTGAAGTAACTGGATCCCATTTGAAAAACGGTAGTAAAAATTTAGTAGCATTAATGCAAAGTGAAGTAGCCCAGAAGGCTGATTTTATCTTCAATGCTTTACATGGAGGCTTTGGAGAAGATGGCCGTTTACAGGCTGTTCTTGATATGCTCCAACTGACTTATAATGGATCCGGATACGAGAGCAGTTGTCTGGCTATGGACAAGGTTCTCTCGAAATTGCTTTTTCAGAAAAATAGTATTCCCACTCCGGATTGGCTCCATTTTCCTAGAAATCATATTGATAAGAATGAAACTAATATTGAAAAAGTATTAAATAGATTTCAACTCCCCGTGATTGTTAAACCGGCTAACGAAGGTTCAACAGTTGGTCTGCATCTTGTTAAGGATCAAGATAGTCTTATCAAGGCTATTGATCAAGCAATGCAATATGGTGATGTCATTATTGAGAACTTTATTGAGGGGCGGGAACTGACAGTGGGCTTTCTGGAAGGTAAGCCTCTTCCTGTCCTTGAAATTAAACCAGAGCATGAAATATATGACTATGAATGTAAATACACAAAGGGAATGTCATCTTATGAAGTTCCGGCAGATATTGAGGAGTCTTTGGCTCAAAATATTCAGAATTTAGCGAGCCAGGCGTATCAGGTATTAGATTGTAAAGGCTATTCCCGAGTAGATCTACGTTTGGGCATTGATAATAAGCCCTATATTTTAGAAGTGAATACTCTTCCGGGTATGACCGATACAAGTCTTGTCCCTAAAGCAGCCAAGGCAATGGGAATTGGATTCGAAGAACTTCTAGAAAGAATAATGAAGGCGGGGCTCTCTAATGAGTAATAAAAAGGATGTTATTGAGATATTTCCGGATAATGATCCTAAAACAAATCCCAGATGGTATGCTCTATATACAAAACCCAGAGCGGAGAAAAAAGTAAAGGGACGGTTAAAAAGTAAAGGATTTAATGTATTTTTACCCTTGAAAGAAGTGGAACGTAAATGGAGTGACCGGACCAAGCTAGTTGAGATACCATTAATTAGAAGCTATGTATTTGTAAATATACCTTTGATTGATTCACTTCCTGTGCTGCAAACTAGTGGAGTGGTTGGATTCGTGAGATTTAAAGGGGAATATGCACCTATACCGGATTATCAAATAGAAACTCTCAGAAGAACTCTTGAAACTAAAGCTAATCTAGAGCCAGTTGATTATTTCCAAAAAGGCCAACTTGTAAAAGTTACCCAAGGTCCACTTGAAGGTGCTATTGGCAGAATTAAGATGATTAAAAATAGATCAAAGTTGATAATTTCACTGGATGCATTACAATCTTCTTATAGTGTTAATGTCAATCCTGAGCATGTACAAGCAATTAAGAAAAAAAATCCTAATCAATGAGGTTAATAAAATATGAGTATAAAATTTTATAATACATTATCTCGTAAAAAAGAAGATTTTAATCCGATTGATCCCAAAAAAATTAGAATGTACACTTGTGGACCTACTGTTTATAATTATGCCCATATAGGAAATTACAGAGCCTATATATTCGAAGACCTCTTACGAAGATATCTGAAATTGAAAGGTTTTGATGTTACTCAAGTTATGAATCTCACTGATATAGATGACAAGATCATTCGGGACTCTATTGAGCAGGATGTGGATTTCAGAAAGTTTACTAAGCCTTATAAAAAAGCCTTTTTTGACGATCTGGATACACTTCGTATAGAAAAAGCCGAACATTATCCGGCTGCTACAGAACATGTACAGGATATGGTCAATATTGTAAAAAAATTAATTGATAATGGTCTTGCATATAAATCCGAGGATGGTTCCATTTATTATAAAGTCGATGCTTTTCCAAAATATGGTCAATTGGCAAATTTGAATAAAGAGGAAATGCAGCGGGGCAAGCGAGTCCAACAAGATGAATACGAAGATAAAGAAACGCTCCGTGATTTTGCATTATGGAAAGGATATAAAGAAGAGGGAAAAGATATTTTTTGGGAAACTGAGCTGGGTAAAGGCCGACCGGGCTGGCATATAGAATGTACTGCAATGAGTACCAAATACCTGGGCAATCACTTTGATATTCATACGGGGGGCGTTGACAATATTTTCCCTCACCACGAAAATGAAATTGCCCAGAGCGAGGGTGCGACAGGGGAAAAATTTGTGAATTACTGGCTGCATTGTGAACATTTGATTGTTGAAGGTAACAAGATGAGCAAGTCTCTGGGTAACTTTTTCACACTGAG
>JAIPHI010000061.1 GCA_021735285.1 Fidelibacterota bacterium
AGCTTCAGGTAGCTACTGTAGATGCAGAAATATATCATTATGGTTGGGTTAGGCCACCTTATTTAATGCAAAATAAAAAACGGGCTTTTCATACAATTCACTGGGGCAGTGAAAAAGCCAATCAACATTATGATACTCTGGAGGAAGAATTCGATTATGGACCTTTGGACCGCTTACCAGAATTTGAAGGAACGCATCCTCTTGTCATGCAAGATAGGATAGAGCAAATGGATTGGCAGGATCAATTACAATACTCAGGCAAACCCGATCCACGTCGCCAACTCCATAAACATGAAAGATTAAAAAACCGGCTTCTCACCTGGATAGAACAAAAATTATTAAATGGAAAGTATATTGGTGGCACAGGTAATTATATTCTGCTTGATAAATAAATTTGCTTATTAAAATCAATTGAGGATATGAGAAATAAAAAAAACGGAGCAACTAGAATAGGTCCAAAAGTACTACATATCGATACGGGAAATGGCTGGCGGGGAGGCCAACAACAGGCTGTCTATCTGCATGAAGGATTATTGGAGAGGGGCTACAAATCTAACTTTTTTTGTAAAGAGAATTCCGCTCTTATGGAATATTTCATTAAGCATGAATTACCTTTTGAAACTGCTGGTTTAAAAAGTGAGTTAGATCTATTTTCAGCCTGGCAAATAGCACAATATGCCCGCCGACATGGATATAATATTCTACACCTCCACACTGCACATGCATTGAGTCTGGGTCTGCTAGCCAAAATATTTTATCCTGCTTTAAAAACTATTGGCGTTCGCCGAGTAGACTTCCATATCAATAAAAATCCACTTAGTAAACTAAAATATAATACATCCAAACTTGATCGCCTGGTTTGTATTTCCGAAGCCATTCAAAAAATTCTCCTGAAAGATGGCATAGATGCTGATAAAACTGTTGTTATTCATAGTGGAATTGACATTCACAAATTTGACTCAATTGGTATTGATGATAATTTTAAACAATCACTAGGAATACCAACAGATCATCTAGTAGTGGGAACTGTAGCTGCCTTAGTCGATCACAAGGATTATCCCACTCTATTAAAAGCAGCCCGGAGGGTGCTAGATCAAATCGAAAACGTGACTTTCCTGGCAGCCGGATCAGGTGATAAAGAGCAGGAAATAAAATCGCTGGCTTCAAAATTATCATTAAAAAGCAAATTTCATTTTCTGGGATATAGCAATGATATTGGCAAAATATTAAAATCCTTTGACATCTTTGTTATGGCTTCCAAAGAGGAGGGCCTATGTACCTCTATATTAGATGCCCAGTCTGTTGGTTTGCCGGTTGTTGCTACTGACGCAGGTGGAATTCCGGAAATTGTTCAGGATGGTAAGAACGGCTTGCTAGTCCCCAAAAACAAACCAGAACTGCTTGCCAAGACCATCTTAAAGTTAATTTCAGATAAGGACCTGAGAAAAAAGTATGGAGGAGAAGCTGAGAAATCAGTTAAAAAATTTGATATAGCTTTTACAATCGAGCAAAATATAAAATTATATAAAGCGCTACTAAAGGAATAAAATCACAATGATCATCTCCCACAAATACAAATTTATTTTCATTAAAACCAAGAAAACAGCAGGCACCAGTATGGACATTGCTCTTTCTAAATTTTGTGGGCCTGACGATGTGATTACCCCTCTGCCGGAAAAGGATGAAAAACTTAGAAAAAAGGTTGGTGGCAGACCACCTCAAAATACAAAAGTCGAATGGCCTAATTATACTTTTCAAGAATGGTCAAGATTATTGCGTAAAAAACGCATCCCAAAATGCGATGAACACTGGAAAGCCTGGCGAGTCAGATGGTGGGTAGGTCGCAAAATATGGAAAAATTATTACAAATTTTGTTTTGAAAGAAACCCCTGGGATAAAGCAATTTCATTATACTATTGGCGAACGCGAAATATGAACGAAAGAATAAGATTATCACGTTTCCTGCGTTCTTCTCGTGCTCATAGATTGTCAAATTTCAAACTATATTCCTTATTTGGCAGAGTTATAATTGATCGCATTTATAAATTTGAAAACTTAAATCAAGCTCTTCAAGACCTTGCCAAAAAGACCAATTTACCAAAAAAACCCAAATTACCCAGAGCCAAGGCTAGTTATCGTGAAACCCAAAAGCACTATTCTGATTTAATCGATCCAAGAGACAAAAAATTCATAGCAAATAGATGTTCCCGAGAAATCGATCTCTTAAATTATAAATTTGAAGACAAATAAAATTATATTAGTTTTTATAGAATGCATATTCAATATGGTTAGTTGACATAAATGTCAGATAGATTCAAAAAAGAGAATATCAATAAAATACTTGTATTGCAAACAGCTTACATCGGAGATGTAATTGTTAGTACTGGTATACTCCGGGAATTACATAAAATTTATCCTCAAGCCAAAATTGATATAATTACGACTCCCCTTTCTGCGGAATTATTCAAATATAATCCTTATATCAGCAAAATTTTTAAATTTGACAAAAAAAATTGGAAATATATCAACTTTTTTAAACTATTAAAAACATTAAGAACTCAGAATTATGATATCTCATTCTCAATCCAATCCTCTTTCACCTCTGCAATACTATTATATCTGGCTGGTATAAATATAAGAATCGGATTTGATAAACAACTATTGACAACTGACTCCTTAGCCATGATTGAAAAATCTGACCGCCATAGGTCAGAAAATATTGTCAATTTATTAACTTTGCTCGATCATACCGGAAAATTTGATCATCAGAGTGAATTATTTCTCTCTGACCAGGAAAAAGAAAAGGCCAGCTCAATAATTAGAGAACTGGGGGCCGGCCAGGAAAAATTGATTGGTATTGCACCTGGATCAGTCCGGGAAACCAAGAAATGGCCCCCCTCATATTATATTGAGTTAACCAAAAAACTGAGAGATACCAGAACATACTTATTTTTTATAGGAGGAGTTGATGAAGCACAGCTATGTGATCACATTATTCAAACCAGTCAAAATCATAATGCAAAAAATCTGGCAGGAAAATTATCACTACTGGAGAGTTCAGCTCTGATTCAGAAAATGGATCTGATGATCACCAATGATAGTGCACCCCTGCATATGGCTAATGCTGTTAATACGGATGTGTTCGCATTTTTTGGGCCTACAATTAAAAAATATGGTTTTTTCCCTTATAGAGAGGGCGACAAAATTTTTGAAGTAAAGCTGAATTGCCGTCCCTGTTCATTACATGGCGGTGCGTCCTGTCCCGAAGGTCATCAGCTATGTATGAAAAGGATCCGTCCGGAAAAGGTGTTGCCAGCAATCAAGAAAAAATTAAACATAACGGATAAATAGCTATGATGATAGGTAGAAAAATTAGGCAGTTTGTAATGAAACCTTATCTGTTGTATAAAGCAAAAGATATTGAAATAGATACTATCAACACTTTGGGTATAATTTTGGGCCCCTATCGCAACCTTACAACCTTGACAGCAAGTATGTTAATGTTACATCCTAATTGTCAGGTATTGAATCACGCTGGTATGCGGATTTTCAATTGGCGGATGTTGAATTTTATGAAGAGCCCTAATCGTGAAACTCTGGAAAGATTCTTGAGATATGCAATTTACATATCAGGCCGGGGACAACGGGGTAATTACGGCGGTTCCATAACCTATTCTCATGCTTTTCAGTATAATAAAATGAATGAACTTTACGCTACTCGTTTTGGAAATAATTTAATAAAAGATACGATCCACTCTTTTGTATGGAAAGAGTCCCTCAGAATTGCTAATTTTTTAAGAGAAAATAATGTAAATATCTCTAATTTAACCCAGAAGTTTCCGGAATTACGATTTATTCAGCCGGTTAGAAATCCTCTTGACTGTGCAAAATCCAATCTTAAAACTGGTAAAAATAGACTCTTTCAAGGTTTGTCTGAGGATTCTCAAGAAAAAGCAACTGTTTCTGCCATATTGGATGAATATAAATGGTTTCTGGAGATAAAATGTAAAAATCCGGAAAAATATTTCTATTTTATGCAATATGATTTTACAAAAGAAATGTTAATTAATTTCGCCCAATTTTTAGAGATGGAGCCGGATGAAAAGTGGATCAATGATTCCCTGGATATTTATGAAATGAAAAGCTCTTATACTCATACTCCTGAACTAATTACTCATTATAGACAGGAAGTTGAAGAGATATTTCATGATTATCCGGATTTTGCTGAAGAGCTACTTCGATTTGTTAAATAATTCTATAACTGTAAGCGATTTATGAGGAAAATAACAAAACTCCGTTCTTATTTGAAATTATTCGGTAAAAAATTATTGGGTTATCGTAAAAGATGGAACTATACAAATGGAAGAATCCGGCACGAACAGAATATCATCTTTATTCACATACCTAAAACTGCCGGAAATAGTATAACAGCAGCTTTAGCGAAGGCAGATCCCGTATGTAATAAAAACAGAAAACGTTCTCCAAAAATAGCAAAACACGCCAAGGCTTTTGAAATCAGATGTTTATTAGGAGAGAAGATCTGGAATAAATATTTTACTTTCTCATTCGTTAGAAATCCGTGGGATTTGATGGTTTCCAGTTTTAATTGGTGGCGCCAAAAAGGTAAACAACGTCTGGAAAGATTCGCAAGAGCCGCAGATAAAATTGAAAGTATGGATTTTGAGCAATTTATGCATTCCCGCTATGGTCGTTTTATGATTAATGAAAGGTATGGAAATTATCACGATTGGCTGACTGAACAGGGCAATCTAATTGTGGATTATATTGGTAAAGTTGAAGATATCGATCAGGATTGGAAAAAAATATGTCAAATCAACAATCTTGATTATATAGAAATGCCACATAAAAATAAATCAAAAAGAAGTTCCTATCGTAATTATTACAATAGTGAAACCCGTCAGATTGTTAGGGAAAGATTTAAATGGGGCATTGAACGGTTTAATTATTCTTTTTAAATACAAAAATTATTTATGCTTAAACATAAAATAAGGAAATCAATAGTTTAGGAGTAATTTGCGAATTTTAATTTTATCATATCAGGGCTTTATTGCTGGTTCTACTTTTTCTATCGTATATCTTGCAAAAGGTTTAGCGGAAAGAGGCCATGAAATTTATGTAGGTTGTAAAAAGAACGAAATGCTCTATGATCTATTACAAGACAGCAATGTAAATGTTGTAAATGTCCCCTATAAATCGAAAGTGGACTGGGAATCGATCCGAATAGTTAAGGACCTTGTAAAAAATAAAAAAATAGATATAATAAATGCCCAGGCTAGTAATGATAGATATGTTTCCATGCTTGTCAAAAAATTATTCTATGCGGATCTCAAAGTTGTACATACTCGCCGACAACGCCCCAATAGCAGCGGAGGATATCTGCATGGTAAACTATATAGCTGGGGGACTGATAAAATAGTAGCTGTAAGTAAGGGAGTCAAAAATGAAGCTATGAAAAGAATGGGAATTGCAGAAGACCATCTTGAAGTTATTCATAATGGGACTCCCTCAGAAAAATATCAACAAGTATTAAATGATAAAGCATATGATTTAAAAGATAAATATAATATTAAAAAGAATGATTGGGTTATTGGCTGCGTTTCCAGGCATAAAAAACAGGAGCAGCTAATCAACGCTTTAAAATTTATTAAAAGCATCTCTTTTAAGGTTATTTTTGTGGGAATTGAAAAAGAAGAGATAGAGCTTAATGATACCCAGTATCCTGAGCATCATGAATTTATTTTCACAGGCAGAATACCGCCTGATGAGGCCTTAAGATATTATAAAGTGTTTGATATACATGTACTTCCCTCTTCAACAGAAGGTCTCTCTCAATCTTTATTAGAAGCCATGTTCTTAAAAGTACCGGTAATTGCCACTGATGCCATGGGAAATCCGGATTTAATTATTCATAATCAAACCGGATTTTTATTTCAGGATGGAAATGTAAAAGAACTAGCTGCATATATTAATAAATTATTCCATAATGATAATATCTATAATTCAATGGTCAAAGAAGCGAAAAAAAGAGTAGAGGATCATTTTTCAATTCCCAGAGTAGTTGATGAATACGAGCGTTTTTTTCAAAGGTTAATCAAGTAGATCAATTACAGGGGGTTATTTTGACGGGCATATTCGACACATTTTCGCCAATCTTCTCGATAGTTCTTTTCAATCTTTTGCAACTTCTCAGGAGCAATCAAAGGTTGATCATCTACAAATTTGTTTGGAATTAAGGGAGCAGAATAGAGTACAATATATCTAGGTATCATCCGCATCCAACGTTGAATCTTCATAATATAATAATTATCCGAGTAATCCGGCCCCTGTGGCATAAACTTTTGATTAAATTTTTTAATAATTTTCAATTGTTTTGTATTATATGATTTGTGCTTCGGCTTTGTATTAATATTCTGTTTGGAATAAGTAGCATTCATATAATTAGCAAATTTATCAATATACCCCCAGCTATCTTTTTTCAGATCTTTAAAGAATAGTACTAATGGCTTATGATCAAATTTCTTTTCAAGATATTTGATCTTGGGATAAAAAAAGACGTCCTCCTTTTTCCAATTACCATTATCATTTTGCAGATCGAGAAATGAATCAAAGGTATTATTCTTTCCGCTTTTTAGATATCTTTTATATTCACTTGCTATCCAGCTAGCATGTCGGCGGAGAACAATTATTGTTTTGGCATGGGGATAATGTTGAGAAAAACGCTTTGCTTCACGCTGAAGCTGTCTATCAAATTCCCGGGAAATAAAAATTTTATTGGCTTGACACTTTTCTATACTTTTTCGAAAATGGCGATAATGGCCACTTTGCAAATAATACACATTTTTAAAATGGGGAAACACTCTCTGTTGTAGAAAAGTCGTGCCCGTTTTACCTAATCCTACATGAAAATAAATTTCTTTTTTTTCTGGCATAATATTATATCAAACATCAAATTGCAAATTAAAATAATATGAATAGAGGCTATCTTTGTCACTCAAAAGTTGATCATGGGTTCCCCGTTCAACAATTTTTCCCTTATCAAGCACCAGAATCTTATCCGCACCCGTTATAGTTGATAATCGATGAGCTATGACAAAGACAGTTCGATTTTCCATTAATCTATTGATAGCGACCTGGACTTTTTGTTCAGCTTCTGTATCCAAGGCAGAGGTGGCCTCATCGAGAATTAATATGGGAGGGTTCTTCATCAAAGCCCTGGCAATAGTAAGCCGTTGTTTCTGCCCGCCTGATAATTTGATGCCATCCTCTCCAATTTCTGTCTCAAAGCCCTTTTCTAATTCTTCGATGAAGTGCAATGCATTAGCAGCCTTGGCTGCTTCTCTAACTTTACTTTGATCGGCATCTTCTATGCCATAGGCAATATTATTTTTTACCGTATCGTTAAATAAAATAGTCTCTTGAGTTACCACTCCGATATTGTCGCGTAATGAATTTAATGTTATATCTCTTATATCCATCCCATCGATTTTGATACTACCTGAATTGACATCATAGAAACGGGGCAATAAATCAACAATTGTGGTTTTTC
This sequence comes from Fidelibacterota bacterium, assembly GCA_021735285.1. Taxonomy (GTDB): domain Bacteria; phylum Fidelibacterota; class UBA2242; order UBA2242; family JAFGTP01; genus JAIPHI01. Next base: position 7,568 of record JAIPHI010000061.1, read on the forward strand.
CGGCTCCACTCTGTCCTACAAAGGCAACTACTTCACCTTTTTTGATAGAAAAATTTATATTATCAAGTACGAGTCCCTCTTCTTTATTGTATGAAAAGGAAACATCATTATATTCAATATTGTTTTTGAATGTTGTTAATGCCCTGGCGCCTTCTTTTTCTACTATCTCCGGCTCCTCATCAAGAATAGTAAAGATCCTGGTGCCAGCAGCAATTCCACGTTGGACTGATATATTGATCTTATTTAATTTTTTAAGAGGATTCATAATATTAAATAGCAGAAAGATGAAACGTAAAAAGTCTTCTGCAGCCAGACCTTCACCTGCCAGTACAGCCCGGCCTCCGAACCAGAGTAAAATAATTGCTATTAAAGAACCTAAAATTTCATTTAATGGAGAGGAAAGAGCCTCCAGACGATGAGTGCGAAACATATAATGAAAATACTTTTTAGTTTCCCTAAAAAATCGATTCTTTTCAAACTTTTCCATTGCAAAGGCTTTTACTATGCGGATACCTTTGACAGTTTCACTGAGAATTGACATAACACCGGCAATCTGTTCTGAATTTCTTATACTTCTTCTGCGAATGGCATTTCCAATTTTACCTATTACATAGATTGTAACCGGTAATATCAGCAAAGCACCCAGAGTTAATTTCCAGGAAATAATAAATAGTAATATTATCGTAAAGATTATATTGAGAGGTTCCACAATGGCGCGGTTAAATATCACTGTAAAAGCATTTTTTAGGACCTTAACATCACTCAGTAGAATGGAATTAATTTCTCCCGTTCGCTTGCGGGAATAGAAAGAAAGGCTCAGTTTATGAAGGTGATTATACAATTCATCCCTGATGTCTGTGATCAATCTATACTGGACAAATTTAACAGCCAAAGCTTTCAAAAACCTGAATACATTCTTTAAAAAGAATATACCAAAAATAACTAAGCATAGTACTTTCAGAGTTTCAGTAGGGGTATCCTGACGAATTATATTTTCAGTATAATTCTTGATTTTATTATTTAAGTCGTTGACTTCCTCTGTTGTCGGAATAGAAGTATCAACAGTCTGTTCAACCTGGGCTTGATCACCTTCAAACAGAACCTTTATAAAAGAGGCTGATAGCCAGACGGAACTACTGTTGAAAACAACAAAAATCACTGAGGCTATTAAGCCCAATACCATTGTTGACCAGTAGGGCTTTAGAAATTTCATCATTCTAAAGAAGACTCTCATGTTCCATATCCCTTTATAAAATACAGAATTTAGGACATCGAAAGCTTAATACATAATTTATATTATCACAATGAATAATTGATAAAATGATGTGCTTATTAAAAAAAGGATGAAATAATGCTGTATATACAATTGATTGTAAAATTAAAAAATAAGTAGGTTGTTGATTTAATTTTATTGAAAAGATTTTAGTTCAGTTCCTATTAAAATTTCGGGCCTGAATATTTCATCTCTGTCAAAGAGTGAGCACAAACTAAGTGGCCTTCAGTCAATCCTTTCTCATTATTGACTTTAGAAATAAAATACTGTGATTGGTTTTTAAGATGCTGGTTGACTATTGTTTTTCCAATACACGGGCTGTTTCCTGGGCAATAACTAATTCTTCATTGGTAGGAATTACCAGAACATCAACCTCCGAATCATCAGTGCTAATAAGAGCCTCTTCTCCTCTGAGACCATCATTTTTTTTAGGATCGATCATGATCCCCAAATTTTCCATATCTTTTAGTGAATCGGCGCGAGTATAATCAGAATTTTCACCAACACCACCAGTAAAAACAATAGCATCAACACCATTCATGATTCCGATATAAGCAGAAATATATTTTTTAATACGATAATGATAAACATCTAAAGTAATTTCGTATTGTTTTTCACCAGCAAGTGCTTTTTCTTCCAAATCCCGCATATCGCTTGTATCCTCAGATAGACCGAGCACACCACATTTTTTATTAAAAAATTGATTGGCTTCCTCTACTGACATATCTTCTTCTTCTGCAATGTAAAAAATTACTCCCGGGTCGATATCACCCGATCTGGTTCCCATGACCAGACCTTCAAGCGGTGTAAACCCCATAGAAGTATCGATCGATTTACCATTCTTAACTGCGGTGATACTGGCGCCATTCCCCAGGTGGCAGGTGATAATTTTCATATTTTCAATATCTCTATCAATAATCTTTGCAGCTTTGTTCGCAACGAAATAATGAGAGGTACCATGAAAACCGTACTTTCGAATAGATTCTTCCCGATAATATTTATAAGGTATAGCGTAAAGATAGGCTTCCGGCGGCAGGGTGGAATGAAAGGCAGTATCAAATACTCCTACATTTGGTTTGCCTTTTAATTTTTCCTCGGCTGCTTCAACACCTTTTATATTGGGTGGATTATGAAGGGGTGCAAAATCTATACACTCACGCAAAGCCTGCATGACTTCATCATCTATTAAAACAGATTCGGAAAACTTATCACCACCATGTACCAGACGATGACCCAGGGCATCAATCTCATCTAAGCCATTAAGCGCTCCAATTTTATCATCAGTAATGATTTCCAGAATACTATCAATAGCCCCTTTGTGATTATCAATATTAAGATCTTTTGTTACTTTTTCACCGTCGATCTTATGTTTAATACGAGTCCCATCGATTCCAATTCTTTCAACCAGACCTTTACATAAAACTTTTTCTTTCTTGGGCTGAATAAGCTGGTATTTTACAGAAGAACTGCCGGAATTAATTGTTAAAACATTCATTTTAAGCACCTCATTATTTCTATTTTTTTTGGACTGAGAATTTAAAAAAATAAGTAAATAACTCAAACCATAAAAAGAAAGTAATGATTAAATTTGATATTTTGTAACTTTTTAAAAATATAGTATCTAATTACATGAAAGTTAAAAAAGATAATTTAAAATAATTGGAGAAAACAAAAATGCCTGAACATTTAACAAAAGAGACATTTAAAGAAAAAGTGTTTGATTATGAAAACAATGAAGATTGGAAATTCGAGGGAGAACTTCCGGCAGTTATCGATTTTTACGCTGATTGGTGTCAACCCTGCAAAATGATAGCTCCTATTCTTGAAGACCTGTCAGAAGAATATAACGAAAAAGTGGATATCTATAAAGTTGACACAGGTAAGGAACAAGAATTAGCTGCCGCTTTTGGCATTCGAAGTATTCCTACGCTCCTATTCGTTCCAAAAGATGGTAAACCCCAAATGGCAAAAGGGGCACTCCCTAAAAAAGAATTTAAAAGAGTATTCAAAGAAGTATTAAACGTTAATTAGTCCCCCTTTCCCCCATACCTGTGTTTGACAATAAAAGGAGGTGTTTCGACACCTCCTTTTTATATTTTACTAAACTAAAAAACCTACTATCGCTTGTCTCTAAAAAATAAAATCAGTTAGCAAAATTATTGAATCCACTCAAATCATAATTCCTTATCTATTCATTCTATAAACCGTAGCTTAACTTTTTAGGACTTAGTCCTTTTAAAAATATTCGAGATACAGGCTTTATGATATAAAGAGAGATTTGTTGGAGATTAGGGGTTGTGAAAATCCATTTATTTTAATTAGTACAATAAGGAACCAATTTAATACCTAGAGCCATTCAATAAACTCAAGTTATTAATAGATTTGATATTTATATGTTCTATCCAGTCATTCTATCCAAAATTTCCATAATCCCGAAGTTTTCTCCTTGGAATTTTTCAATACAACCCTTAAAGTTATATGCAAGAAAAGAGAGGTGTGATAAAAGATGAAAATTAAATATATTGATGGTCATAGATTATCAAGAGCCATAGTAGCCGGTGCCAAACGTGTATTTCAGCGCACGGACTACTTGAATAAAATAAATTTTTTCCCTGTTCCCGATGCGGATACAGGCTCTAATATTTCCTCTACTTTCCAATCCATAGTTAATGAACTATATAAAGAGAAAACCCGATGCGTTAAAAATACAACAAAAGTAGCAGCCAACGCAGCCTTAATAGGAGCGCATGGTAATAGTGGGGTTATTTTTGCCCAATTCTTTTACGGATTATATAATGAAATGGATGACTGTAATGTGTTAACTACTGAAAAATTTGGGGCTGCGGCAAAAAGGTCTGTTCACTATGTTTATGAAGCCTTATCCGAACCTAAAGATGGGACGATTATAAGTGTTATTAGAGACTGGGCTGAAGGAGTTTATAGTCATAGCAAGAAAAAACGGGATTTCGTTGAATTGTGGGAATACGGCATGATTGTAGCCAAAAAATCACTTGAAAAAACCAGGGAGCGCATCGAAAGTAAAGCTATTGAAGTAGTTGATGCCGGAGCTCAAGGTTTTGTCGATTTTTTAGAAGGAATTTATAAATTTATTTCAAAAGGTAGAATCAAAGACTTGACCCAAGAGATTGCACAGATTCCGGACTTTTCCGCTGATATTGACGATCATACAGCCGAAAGTTTAAAAGATATTGATTATCGTTACTGTACTGAATTCCTGATTAAAGGCGCCTCCCTGGAAACCAATCAGCTTAGAGCAAGACTTCATGGCTTGGGTGATTCTATTGTAGCCGCAGGTTCTAAATCCATCTCCAGAGTCCACATTCATACTGATCGCCCTGATAAAGTTATGGAAAAAATCTCCCGCCAGTCAACGGAGATTGTAGAACAAAAAGTTGATGATATGAAAACTCAATACATCGACAGTAATACATCTCATTCCAAAATTGCGCTGGTAGCCGATACCGCATGTAATTTACCCCAAAATATTATTGATAAATACAATATCCATATCATTCCTTTTAATGTGATCTTTGGCAATGAAAAGTTTCTAGATACCTTGACAATCAGTCAGGATCAATTTTATGTCAAGATGAAAAAGAAAGGAGCGCGTGCTAAAACATCCCAGCCTTCTCCTGGCTATTTTAAGAAGATGTATAAATCATTATTAAATCATTATGAAACAGTAATATCTATTCACCTAGCCAAGCCAGTCAGTGGAGCTTTTCAAGCTGCCCAAAATAGTGCTTCCGAATTCGGGGATAAAGTTCAGGTCATTGATAGCAAAAATATAACAATCGGAGAGGGCTTGCTTGTTAAAAGGGTGGCTCAAATGATATCAGATGGAAAGTCATTTGACGATATTATTAATACAATACCTGAGATCAGGGAAAATATACAACTATTTGTTTCAGTCCCCGATGTGGATACCTTGATGCGGAGTGGAAGAGTTAGTAAAGCAAAAGGTGTATTGGCAAAACTATTTAAGATCAAACCAATTATCACGCTTGATAAAAATGGTGTACCGATCCGTTCTGATAAAGCCTTTACTAAAGCTGGCTTAAAGAAAAAACTCTTAGATTTTATGAATAATTATCTGAAAGATAAAAAGAATCCTGAATTTATGGTAGCGCATGTTGACACGCCTGAAACAGCACAATATTATGCCGATTTTATCAAAAAAAATTATTATCAAAATGAAGTCGAGATTGTTCATGGCTCTCCGGTATTGGCTTCTCATACCGGTCTTGGTACAGCTGCCATTGGCGTTTCCTGGGAGGATGAATGTTAACAATTCTGGTCGTAGTATTTTTAAGTTATTTGGCAGGTTCTTTTCCTACTAGCATTATTGTCTCTCGAATTTTTAAAGGGATAGATATTCGAGAGTTCGGCTCCGGTAATGCCGGTGCAACAAATGTGTATCGGATCGTAGGCTGGAAAGCCGCTCTTATTGTAGTTTTAGTGGACATTGGGAAAGGAACTCTTGCGACTGTTCTTATTTCTCAATTCCGATT
>JAIPHI010000062.1 GCA_021735285.1 Fidelibacterota bacterium
CATAAAATCACAGACTTTTATGCTGATGCCTTCAATATTCCCAATAATGATGTGAATTTGAAGGTGTACCATACTCCTCAGTTCAATGAGGATGATCTTAAAGGCCTTCAGGTGACTCTGGAATCTCAGAGTCATAATATCAGCCCGGGTTATCAAACTCTTAAGCTGAAAACCTGGCAGGATAATCAATTAAAAAAATCTTACAGAGTCACCATGAAGGTGATCATCAAATACCCCGTTTTAATTGCCAGTGAAAAAATTTCATATAAAAATCAGATAAATTCGGATAATACCAAAATTAAAAACATTAAGATAACATCGAGAATTGATAAATATATGCAAAAGTCCGATCTCAATGGGGAATTAATAAGCACTCAATTAATTAGAAAAGGTGAAATTATTCACCCATCAATGGTAAAGCAAAAACCGGATGTTAATCGAGGTGAAGAGGTCAATGTGCACCTTATTTCAGGCTCGATCCTGATCAAAACTAAGGGCAGGATTCATAGAGATTGTCGAGTTGGTGAATCTGTTCAAGTAACACTTAATAAAACCAGGGAAAGACTCAAGGGAGAGATTCAATCACCAAATTTAATATTAGTAAATTTACAGTAGGTAAACTATGAAGAAAATTCTACTTATAAGTCATCTTTTTATATTACCATTTCTATTACAGGCTCAGACCCTGGGTAGCAACCAGTCTTTATTTTCAGACATAAAAGCCCACGATACAGGTGATGTTATAACAGTATTAATCATAGAACAAGCCAATGCTTCTCGAGAATCAAGTGTGGAGAGCTCTTCAAACTCTGACTTTTCAACATCGGGTTCGGCATCCGGAAATTTAACTGACTTTTTACCCCTCTTTGGAGCTTCCAGTGAGATAAATAATAATTATGATGGGCAAGAAGGTACTGAACAGAGCGAAAAATTAACAGGTAAGATCTCGGCTACTATAGTGGAAGAACCCGGCGATGGCCTATTTAAAATCAAAGGAGAGCGGGTCTTAGAAGTCAATGGTGAACAAAATTTAATGCAATTGGAAGGGCTTGTAAGAGGTCGTGATATACACACTGATAATACAGTTTATTCCTATAATGTAGCCAACGCCAAGATTGTCTATCGTAAAGATGGTATAAAGAATAAATTTTTCAAACCAGGTACTTTTCAAAAACTTATCACCTGGTCTTTGGGAGCTGGTTTAATTGTAATCGGAGTTATAGGTGGACTTGGGCTATGATTAAAAAATTCAGTTTATACGTCTTAATCTTTACAATTTTCTTGGGCCCTTTATCAAACATAAATGCTGAAGTACGTCTCAAAGATATTTCACAGGTAGAGAGTGCCAAGCAAATATCATTGATAGGTTACGGTTTGGTTACCGGTCTTAATGGAACCGGGGATCGTGCCAGTCGTAATTATGGATCTGTATTTACAGTCCAGACTATTAGTAATATGTTAGAACGTTTTGGTATAACAGTGCCCAGGGAGCAACTCAGGACTAGAAATGTCGCAGCTGTAATGGTAACAGGCAAGACTCCGGCCTTTGGCCGCATAGGAACAAACTTTGATGTAACCGTTTCTTCACTGGGCGATGCAACCAGTCTGGAGGGTGGAATTTTGCTGATGACCCCTCTTTTAACCGGCCAGGGTACTCAATATGCTCAGGCTCAAGGTGCGATTTCTATTGGTGGGTTTAATATTGAAACCACAGCAGGCGAAAAAGTTCGTAAAAATCACGCCTTAACCGGCAGAATCCCAGGGGGTGCAACATTAATCAAGACCTATCCAAATCAGAATCAACAATCTCCGGACCAGCCTCTCCGTTTACTACTTAACCAACCTGACTTCGTAACTGCCAGCAGGATTGCGGATAAAATCAATCAATCCCTGATTACACAAGGTTATCAAAATGATGAGCAGCAGCTTGCTCAAGCAGTGAATGGCGGTGTGATTGAGATTGAATTGCCAGAAGAAGTAGCAACAGGGCAGGAAGCAGTTTATTTTACAGCCAGTATTGAAACCCTTACTGTCGAACCGGATGTAGGCGCTCGGGTCGTGATTAATGAAAGAACCGGAACTGTTGTAGCTGGTGGTAATGTCAAAATTAGCGAGGTCATGATTTCCCACGGTTCATTAACTATTCATATTCAAAGAAGACCAATAATTTCTCAACCCTCTGCTGCATTCAGCAGTGCTGGCAGAACAGTTGTAGAGTATGAAACTCGTACAAAAGTACAGGAAGAAGTTGCAAAAACGGCCGCAATTCGAGAAACATCTTCAGTCAATGATCTGACAGCTGCTCTCAATGAGCTGGGATTACGCCCTCGCGATATTATTGCTGTATTTCAAGCAATTAAGCAAGCCGGCGCTCTAAATGCAGAATTAATTATAATGTGAGTAAATATGCAGATAAGTATAGAAAATTCCGGATTAGAAAATATTTATAAAACTGAGAATTCAAACTCCAAGCAGGCTAATAACAACGCCCGCATATTGAAAATCAAAGAGAAAGCCAGAGAAATGGAGTCCCTCTTTTTAACTCAGGTGGTCAAAGCAATGCGTAAAACCGTACCCAAAAATTCTCAAGAAGAATCTAAAAATGATTTACCATCCATGATGTTTAGTTCAGTAATGGGTAAGGCTCTCTCAAAATCGGGCGGTATAGGCCTTGCAAAAAAAATATCCGAATCTTTAATGAAAATGGACAATCAAGAACTTGAAAAATTCCAGGAAGAGCAACTGGATAACCAGGCCATTAATATTAATGCCTGGGATTTTCTCAAATCAAACCCATCAGAGTCATTTAATGAATAAAAATAAAGCCCCAGACCAGTTCAACAAATTGATTCAATCTCTTGAGCAAGAGATTGAATTATTCAGTGAAATGAGCGAAACAATCCAAAAGAAGCAGAAAGCTATCATCTCAGGAGAAGTTGAAGAGTTACGGGAATATGTAGCTTCTGAAAAAGAGTATATCGAGAAAAGTATGGACCTTGCAAAACAGAGAAAAAACATTCAGATGGAAATTAGTTCAAAATTCAATCTTGACTACTCAAAACCAAAATTGAAGACTATTATAGAAATTGCCCCTCCCGACCAATCAATAAAATTATCTAACCTGCGGTATCGGCTGGAAGAAATATTAAATGCAATTACTCGTATTAATAACGAAAATAAATTATTATTGAATTTTTCTATTGAACATGTAAAAGGTATGGCCCGGCTCTTCCTTAATATCGATGAAGAAGACCATGAAGTATATGGAATCACTGGGATAAAACGTGCCAAACAGACTAATAACAAAATGTTAGATTTTCAAATTTGAGGATATTATGTCGATATCAAACATACTAAATACATCCAAACAAGCTCTTATGTCTCACCAGTCAGCCATTGATACAACCTCTAACAATATCTCCAATATGAATACTGAGGGCTATACTCGCCGCTTGACCAATTTTGAACAGGGTCTTAGTATAAATAATGTAAATAGCAATATTTCAGATGAAACGCTTTCACGAGTACGCGATAGCTTTATTGAAAAACAATATATTCGCCAAAATTCTTATGCTTCTAAATATGAAATGGACGAAACAATTTCCCAGCAGATCGAAGATATCTTAGGAGAACCTGGTAATTCTGGTCTCACAAACAGTTTATCGGCATTCTGGGAATCCTGGAGCGACCTGGCTAATGATCCTGAAAGTCAATCTGTGCGCACCGTTGTAAAAGACAAGGCTAAGGCTCTATCTCGTACTTTCAATAGAATCTATAGTGACTTCAATCAACTCCGGGACAGTATAAAGGAGGATGTATCTCGTAAAGTTAATAGTGTAAATCAAAAGCTAGAACAATTAAATAAAATAAATAAGCAACTCAACACTACTAAAACTGATGATCTACTGGACCAAAGGGACATGGTCCTTAATGATCTTTCCGAATTAATAAATATTGAAACCAGTATAAATGATGATGGTAAAATCTCGGTTTATTCAAGCGGCCAAATCCTGGTCTCTGAGAATCAGGTTCAAAAACTTAATGTCCAAACAGAACAACAAAATAATAATTCCAGTTTAAAAATAACAGCCGGAGATAACGAGTATAACATTCAAATTAAAGCCGGCGAGATAGGTAGTCTATTAGACATTAATAATGAAAATATTCCGAACTATATTGATCAACTCAATACGCTTGCGTCAAATCTTACTCAAGAAGTTAATGATGTCCATAGTTCCGGTTATAATTTAGATGATGTCAGCGGTATCAACTTTTTCAAAGATGATATTTCTTCTGCTGGAGAGATGGATGTCAATGAATTGATAAAATCCGACCCTGGCTTAATAGCCGCCTCTGATAAAATGGGAGAGTCTGGCAATAACAATATAGCCCAGGCAATCAATGATCTACAAAATGAAAATATTATCCAGGGGGTTGCTCCTAGTGATTTTTATAATTCATTAGTAACAGAAATTGGAAGTAAGGTTCAGGAGTCATCATATCTCAGAACAAGTCAGGAAAAAGTCGTCCAGACCTTACAGAATCAAAGAGATTCAGCATCCGGTATTTCCTTAGATGAAGAAATGATAAATCTTACGAAATATGAACAAGGATACCATGCTGCTGCAAAAGTTGTCAATACTGTCAATGAGATGATGTCAACTGTAATTAACCTAATATAATAGCAATCGAAGTTAAAGGGGGTTACTATGCGCATAACAGATTCCATGATCGCTCGTAATCTTTTGGAAAACATTCAGAAAAATCAAGAAGGTATGTATGAGACTCAGGAAACAGTTTCTACTGGCAAAAAAATTCGGGAGCCTTCTGATAATCCGGTTGGCTTTTCAAAATCAAGTCGATTTAGAAAAACAATTAGTCAGAATAAACAATATCTTAATGCTCTCAAATACTCGGAAGGCTGGATCCAGTCCACAAGTGGGACTCTCGATCAAATGCATAATAGAATTTTAGATGCCAAAGATATTGCTCTCAAAGCATCCGATCTATCTGCAGATGATGATAATTCCCGCTCTACGATGGCAGATCAAATAGATGATGTTGTGCAAGAATTAGTTTCACTAGGAAATAGTACTCATCTTGATAAGTATCTATTTGCCGGTACCAAGACTAAAGGCTCAAAGCCTTTTAGTTATGATGGTGAGGAAGTTCAGTATAATGGTAATAGTGAAGGTATATATCGAAGAGTGGCTGATAATTTTAATGTAGCAATCAATATCGAAGGTTCGGAATTTAAGAATCAAGAAATCTTCAACTCTCTAATAGATTTGAAAGAAGCACTAGAGAATAACGATTCGGAAGCAATTAATAACTCGATAGATACAATTCAAAATGCTGCTGATCAAATCTTATCAATGAACACTGCTGTTGGCTCATTGAACAATCAATTAGAAACAACCAAACAACGTCTGGAAACGACAAACTTAAACCTCCAATCTTATCTCTCAGATACTGAGGATACAGATATGGCAGAAGCTATCAGTCAGTACAACAATCAAGAAATGGCTTATAAAGCAGCCCTTCAAACAACTTCAGATGCATTAAACTTAAATATATTAAATTTTATAAGATAATCCTATGGAAACAAAAACAAAAAATAAAGACCTAAAAAAAGATTCAACAAAATTTGGACCTGTCAGCAATACAAGTCAGACCTTCTTGTTCCGTTTCGGTATTCCGGGCTTTGAAAATTTGCAAAAATTTGTCTTTCAAAGTTTAGACAAATATCCCCCATTCCAATTATTTCGATCAGTAGAAGAAACCGACTTAAATATGTTGGTCCTCAACGCCCAATATATAAAAGAACTAGAAAAAATCGAAATACCTCATCAGGAACTGAATAAGATCGGAGCGGAGGATAAGAATCAAATTGATATGTATGTGATTTTAAGGGTAAGACCTAATACCAAACAATTTGTAGCCAATACAAAAGCCCCCTTGATTGTTAATGGGGCTCAAAATTTAGGCAATCAGATAATGCTAGAAGATGAGGAAGGTCTCAGTAGTGCCTTTCCCCTGGCCATATCTAAGAATAAGAGTGTCAAGTGTAAATAAAACCATTAATCCAATCTCCAAGGAGGGAGAATGTTAGTATTAACAAGGAAGTGTGATGAAAGTATACGGATTGGTAATAATATTATTGTAAAAGTTTTAGAAAGTTCTTCGGGACATGTCAAGTTAGGAATTGAGGCTCCAAGAAAAATTCCGGTCCATAGAGAAGAAATATATCAACGTATTCAGGAAGAAAACAAAGCTTCTCTTGTACCTGAAGATTTCACTCCGGATATTTTAAAGAATATTTTGAAAAAAGGATAATACAATGGATGAATCTTCACATCGGTGGGTTACCCCTAAGGGAGAGGAAATAATAGCCAGAAGTATCTGGAGATTAATAGTCAAATATCTTATTATTCGGACGAAAAATAAATTCCTATGTTTTTTTGATTTCCAGCTCCTGGATTCATCCAATGAAAAATAAATTGTCCCGATACTAATCATTAACTACGAGTATATTTATATTTTTAAGAAGTATAAAAATGACCTATACCACTTATAAAGACTATATTGAATATTTACCTGGCTGTTTACTTGAAAACCTTGATAATAATAGACTTATCTTCACGGTGACAACAGGTAGAAGTGGAACTGGATATCTGGCTAAAATGTTGGATAAGATTCCGGAAGTAGCTGCTTTTCATGAGCCTCATCCAAAATTTTCTGATTTTTTAAGAGAGGTTCAGAAAGACTCAGATATTGCTCTCCATTTCTGGATTCTCCGAAAACTACCTTCAATTGCCCAAACTCCGGAAAATATTTATATTGAAACAAGTCATCTTTTTGGTAAGGGCTTTTTAGAATCTTTAATCGGTATCGGAATTATCCCGGATATAATTATTCTGAAAAGGGATTTTAGAAAAGTTGCCAGTAGCCTTTATGAGCTCAATGTGATTCCCGGTAGAACTCAAGAAGGACTCAAATTTTTACTTCATCCGGATGATCCGGAAGTCATCCCTGTCAACAATTGGGAAAATTTAAATGATTATCAACTTTGTTATTGGTATTGCCTGGAAATGGAACGTCGAATGAAAAAATATACAAAGTTGATTACAGAGTTGGGCGGTAAAGTCATTCAGAGCAGAAATATATTTTACAAGGATAACCTTACAAAATTACTGAAGCAATTAGACTTAGAGAAATATCAATCTTTATTAGAAGACGAATATTTTCAACAATCTCATCAAAAAGTCAATACAAAAGATAATTTAAAAAGAAGAAACGTCCATAGCGACTTTGAAAATCTAGATAAATTAGAAGAACAAGTCCTTGGAATGTTAGCAGAGCATGTAGAATGCTAAGCTAAACGGAGACTTAATGTCCAATAATCAAGACATACCAGTTATTTCTACCACACTTCTTAATTGGAATCGAGCTGATTTATTAAGAGCAACACTAGAAAGCTATTTAGCAACAATTAAAATTCCCTTTGAATTATTTATTATAGATAATGCTTCTGAGGATAATTCCAGAGAAGTGATTGAATCCTATTGTAAAAATTATAAGCAGGTTAATGCTATTTTCTTACAGGAGAACGTAGGTGGTGAGGCCATTAATATTGGACTTAGACAAAGTAGAGGAAAACTACTGCATGTCAGTGAAAATGATATAAAATACCTATCGGGTTGGTCCAAAAAAATTATTGAACTATTTGATGGATTTAAGGATTTAGGTCAGTTATCATTATTTGGGCCGGTTCCAACTGATAATGAGATTTGGGAAGTTAAGCCCTCCAGTTTATGCCATTCAAAAGGGAACATAGTTTATAAGACAACAGCCAACATTGGAACTTCAAGTGTTTTTAGTAAAGAAATCTGGGATAAAGGTATTCGTTTTAAATCCATTAATAAATCAGGAAAATTTATATTTCCTGATGATGCAAAATTTTCAGAAGATATTAAGGATCTGGGTTATATGGTAGCCTGGGCTCCTCACTATCTGGTGGAAAATATGGGGCATCTGGCAAAAGAATTCAATACTAGAGAAAAGTACTATCTCGAAAATTATAGGTCCAAACCGTGGCTGGGAGAAGCAGGATTACAAAAGAGGATCAATCTCTGGAACAAAATGCCAAAACCTGCCCGGGATTCTATAATTGTCCCTAATAAAAAGATAAGTGCTGAAAAATCTCTACCTAGTTCAGAATGTCCTCTTCCCCAATTGTGGTCTATGTTTGACGGCTGGACTGCTGAAGTGGAAACCATAGAATTTTTATACGCATTTATAAGATTAATTAAGCCAGCTTTGGCTATTGAAACAGGTACCTGGCATGGTTATGCTGCTGAGGCAATTGGTAAAGCCATGCATAGAAATGGTTTTGGGAAATTGATCTCATTAGAAATTGACCATGAAAGTTTCCAAACAGCCAAAAATAGAATAACTGAGAATGGTCTTGAAAATATTGTAACATTACTAAATCAATCAAGTCTATCATATACACCCCATAAAAAAATAGATTTTATCCTCCTCGACTCCGCTCTTGAGATTAGATTTGAGGAATTTTTTCACTTTCAAAATTTTTTAAAGAATGACGCCTATGTAGTTTTTCATGACACAAGCAAACAACATAAGATTGTCAGAAAAGGCATAAAAAAACTTCGGGATAAAGGGCTAATTCAAGGATTAACATTTCCCACTCCCCGAGGTCTGTCTTTATTCCAATATAAAGGATCCAGAAAATTAGATAAGAATGTAAAATCTGAAAATAAATCAACAGAAAATAGAGAAATAAATACTTTTCCCAAAAGAGTCAATAGCTTTTCCAACTCTAACTCCTCCATATCAGAATTAAGAGACTTAGAACCTATTTATATTGCCGGCATGCATCGCTCCGGAACTTCAATGGTTACCAGAATTCTTAACTTATGTGGAATGAAATTGGGAGACGATGAAAAAATAATGGAAGAGCACCCAACTAATGCGAAAGGATTTTGGGAGCATCTGGATTTTGTCTCCATTAATGAAGCAATCCTGGCGGCCATAAATGGAAGCTGGGAAACAGTGCCTGATTTTAATTCAGGATGGTATAAATCTGATAAATTAAAGACCTTCAGATCACAAGCCCATAACCTTATAAAGAAATTCGAAAACATTTCCATTTGGGGTTGGAAAGACCCCCGTAATAGTTTAACTATTGAATTTTGGAAATCCCTACTCCCCGATATGAAAGTTGTGATCTGTCTAAGACATCCATTAGAAGTAGCCCGTTCTCTCCAAAGAAGAGACAACTTTTCGATCAAAAAGGGACTAAAACTCTGGGTTCTCTATAATAAAATTCTATTTTCAAATACAAATCCCAAGAATAGAATAGTTACTCATTATAATAAATATTTTAATAGCCCTGAAAAAGAAATAAAAAGATTACTAACTAGGCTTGATATAACTTCTGAGGAAGCGGAAATAGAGAATGCGATATCTACTATTTCTACAAAAATGTGGCACAATAAACATACTGTGGAAAATTTTTTAAATTTAAAAGCATATCCCCAACTTTTCTCGTATTATAAAAAATTATGCTCGGAAGCTGATTATTATCCGGATTCTCAGTTCAATAACCATTCTTCCAAACAAAATAGTAATAATCAAAATCTTGCTACTCTTACTTCTCATGATTCCACAAAAAACGAACCCCCATCTGAAAATATTACTGTTTCAATTGTTATGCCTGTATATAACAATCTGCACTACACCAAACAATGTGTAAACTCTATTTTGGAAAATACTATCTACTCCAGCTATGAAATCATTATAATCAATAATGCTTCATCTGATGGCACTCACGAATATCTTAAGGAAATTGAGCAAAAATATGAGCATATTAGAGCTATAAACAACCAACAAAACCAGGGTTTTGCTAAAGCCTCTAATCAAGGTGCTAAGGCGGCCACGGGAGATTTTATACTTTTTCTGAATAATGATACAAAAGTCCTCTCCGGCTGGCTTGATCCTTTAGTTAAAATTTTAGAAAACGATTCCTCTGTGGCAGCAGTAGGAAGTAAATTACTCTTCCCTGATAAAACTATACAACACGCCGGAGTTATAATTGTAGAAAATAGAAAAGAAGGTGTACCCCTTATAGCCCGCCATATTTATTACAAAAAGCCGGCTTATTTTAAAGAGGCTAATCAATTACGCACATACCAGGCCCTCACCGCAGCTTGCCTTTTGGTCAAAAACGATGAGTTTAAGGCAGCCGGTCGTTTCGATGAGAATTTTTGGAATGGTTATGAGGATGTCGATTTGTGTTTTCGAATGAAGCAACGCGGTAAAAAACTGGTTTATCAGCCGCGTAGTGTAGTAATTCACTATGAGTCTCAAAGCGGTCCGGAGAGATTTTCCAAAATTAATCAGAATGTAGATCGACTCCAGAGTAGATGGCTTGACAAAATCAAACCTGATGCAATAATTAACAAAGAGGATGAAATAAATCTCACCAAAGATCATAATATCAAAAAATATAATCCTCCAATAAAAAATAGTGCTGACTCGACTTCTCATAATAATTCACCATCACCTTTTGTCTCAATAATTATGTTGACCTATAATGCCCTCGAATATACCAAGCAAAGTATAAAATCGATCCGACAAAATACAACCCTTCCCTATGAAATAATTTTTGTAGATAATAATTCATCCGACGGAACACAGCAATTTTTACAAGAAACAATCAAGGATAATTCAAATTTTAGCCTAATCCAAAATGAAAATAACAGGGGCTTTGCTGCAGCTAACAATCAGGGTATGCAAAAAGCTCGGGGACAATATATACTTTTATTGAACAATGATGTCTTAGTTGCAGAGGGGTGGCTTCAGAGATTGACAAAATGCGCCAGAGCTGATCAGAAAATCGGTCTTGTAGGCCCCCTTACAAATCGTATTAGCGGGACTCAAATGGTTGATAATGTGCCTTATAATGATCCTCAGGATTTTCCAAAATATGCCCATAAAATTGCAGATAGTTATCCTTACAAATATATCCCGCGGCGAAGAATAGCCGGGTTTGCTATGCTAGTCAAACGGAAATTATATGAAGAGATTGGTGGCCTGGATGAAAGATTTGGCAGTGGTAATTACGAGGACGATGATTATTGTATAAGAGCTAGTCAGGCTGGCTATAAAATTTATGTAGCAGAAGATACTTATATCCATCATTTTGGGAGCCGTACTTTTGTGACTAATAATATTTCTTATGATGAGAATCTAAAAGAAAATGAAAATATATTTAATAAAAAATGGCCTCATGTTGATCTAAACTGGCTTCATGAAAAGGATGAAATGCTGTTTTCAATCAACGATGAATTGAACCGTAAAGGATTTAATTATCTAAATCAAAACAAGTATAAACAATCTAAAAATATCTTTATTGAAGTACTGGAGAAGGACCCCATCAACACAGATGCTTTATTTGGGCTTAGTCTTTGTGCTCAAGCATCTAATAATGGCCTGAGAGCTATCGAAATATTAAAAAAACTGTTAAAGATTAATCCTAAATATCATTATGCTTATAATATGCTGGGTAAGATCAGTTTTGAAAATGGTAATTTAGAAAGGGCCTATAATCTATTTCGTAAAGCCTGTAATCTGGAACCAAATTTTATAAATGCTAAACGCAATATTGGGATTGTATTATCGAAGATGGAAAAAAATAGAGAGGCCATTGAAGTTTTTAAATCCATTCTTAACCAGTTTCACGATGATTCGAAAACTATTCAGCAATTAATCCAGATCAATTCCAAATTAGACAACCCCCATGAGGCCAAAAAATACGCAAAAATGCTTCTTAGAAAACAACCCAATAATACAGAAGCACAGGGAGTCTTAAGAGCCACTTAAAAAAGATAGGAAAGGATAAATTATGGATAATAATAAAATATCTACTTTTGACGAACAAGAGACCTTTGAAAAAGCAATAGCCGCCAAAAAGGATCAAAATAACAAGAAAGCGATGCAGCACCTCAATAATATTTTAGAACACAATCGTGAAAACGCGCAAGCTTTGAACCTCTCAGGTATTATATATTATGAAGAAGATGAATTTGAGAAGGCCAGAGACCATTTTATTGCAGCAATTAAAAACGATGCTTCTCTGATAGATGCCCAGCACAATTATGCTGAAACATTAATCAAATTGAAAGATTACGAAAATGGGGTAAAAGCTTTTGTCAAAATACTGGAAAATCATCCTGATAATGTTCACGCTATTTTAAGACTGGCCCAATTATCTGCTGAGGCAGGTCATCTTGAAAACGCCAAAGACTTTTGTGATCATGTATTAGAACTTGATCCTGAGAACAGCGATGCCAAAGAATTGATTGATCTTTTACCCAAACTAAAAACAGCCCGGAATGCCGAGTTACAACAGAACAAAGAAGAACAAACCGAGCTATATCAAAAGGCCGAGCATGCTATTAATGAAGGTGATCACAATCAGGCATTTATCCATATTAATGAAATATTAGCCAAGGATCCTAATAATCCGGATGCATATAACCTGGCCGGACAAATATTTTTGGCAAACGGAAAATTGGAAAATGCAAAAAAATCATTTTTAGCAGCAATTAATTGTAATAGTAAATTTAAAGAAGCAAAATTGAATCTGGCTAAGACTTATATAGAACTTGAAGAATACAGCCATAGTAAAAATGTATATGAAAAAATAATAGACAATGATCCCAAAAATCCGCGGGTTCTTGAGAAATTGGCAGAATTGAATAGTATCCTTGGTAATGATGAGGATGCAGCAGAATATGCTGAAGCTGTTCTGGAATATGCGCCCCAAAATAAAAAAGCTCAACAAATTCTTGCTAACCAATAGATTATTGGATTATTAAGTTAACTAACTCCCATTATTATGAATAAAGCCACTCTTACTCTATCAATGATAGTAAAAAACGAAGCTGCTTGTTTGGCTGACTGCTTAGAAAGTGTCGCAGATATTGTAGATCAGATAGTAGTTGTGGATACTGGCTCTGAGGATGATACTGTAAAAATTGCCAAAAGTTTTAATGCGGAAGTATATAATTTTGAGTGGCAGAATAACTTTGCACAAGCCCGCAATGAATCTATAAAACATGCTAAAAGCGATTGGATATTGTGGATGGATGCAGATGAGAGATTACTTCCGGATTCCAAAACGCATCTACAAAAACTATTACGGAAAGAAAAATATCCCATAGCATACAAATTCCAGATACAAAACTTACAAAAGGACAAAAAAACGAACCTAATGTCGGATGGTCATCGTTTATTCACAAACTATAAAGATATATATTTCAGTGGTCGAATCCATG
>JAIPHI010000063.1 GCA_021735285.1 Fidelibacterota bacterium
GCTGCAATCAAATGTCCGGCCGGAATTCCCATGGCAATATATCCGGCCAATACTCCTCCGGCAATGGTGGCAAAGCCACCTACCATAATAGTCATTAATTCCGAGTTAGTCATGTTCTTTAAAAAGGGCTTAATGAGTAAAGGAGCCTCAGTTTGTCCTACAAAAATATTGGAACTACAGGAAAGAGTTTCCGCCCCGCTTGTACCCAAGGTCCATTTCATGAATTTTGCCATGGCAATTACCACTTTTTGCATAACACCCAGATGGTACAAAATAGACATAAAGGCAGAGAAAAATATTATGACCGGTAGCACTGTAAAAGCAAATTGATTTCCGAATCCCGGCCAGCTTTTGGATTCCGGAAAGAAGAATTTATCCTTAGCCAGATTGCCGAAAAGAAATTCCGCACCAAGATCAGAGAGATTAAGGAATTTTTTAACCTGGATACTTATTTGATGAAATATTTGATCTCCTGTCATGCCATTATTAACCAGCCAGACGAAACCGGCTAAAAGCATAACCGCAGCCACTATTTTTTGAAATTTGTATTTTTTGAAAAAGGGAAGAACAAATATTGCCAACAGCGCCAGCCAGAATATCCAGCCTGTTATGCCCAAGCCTCTCATGAGAAATAGCTCCCCACTAACGGCTAGGATTCCAATCACAATAATAGCTAATCTAATAATTTGTTTTTCGCGGGATTCGCCTTGGTTTATATAGTCTTTAAACATGTAAATTATTAATGTGCCGATAAATAATAACATGGCTCCAAAGGATAGCCAGCCCTTTCCCAGAATAATAGCAGCAAATAGGAACTGGAGGCCTAACCCCCAGATAACTATGCGAGTTTTAATCTGATTTTTATTGTTTGATAGGAGAAAAGCAAGTCCCAATAATGTGATGATGCCAAGCACGCCGGTAAAACGCATAATTACCTCACTCTAGTAATGTGAAATTTATTTTATGAATGATTCTCTTGATCCTGGTTGCGAATTTCGCGACCTCGTTTTTCAAAATGTTTGATCAACACCTGAGCATGTTCATTGCCAAGTTTGGCAGCTTTGATAAAGTCCATAACAGCCTTTTCCCGCTGATTACGATTGAGATATACTGAGCCCCGATTATAGTAGGCTTTTTCATAATCTGGATCAAGCTTTATAGCTATTGTAAAATCGCCTATAGCTTTTTTAAAATTTTTTAGATTAACCTGGGCGCTGCCTCTATTGTAATACAGTTTGGGATTGTTGGGAGCCTGAGCAATGGCCTGATCCAGGTCAGCAATACTTTTCTCATATTGCTCTAATTTCAGATAACATCCGGATCTGAAGATAAGCGCGTCTAAATTCTCTGGATCTTGTTCAAGAACTTCAGTGAAACTTTTTACGGCATGATTGTATTGATCGCTCTTAATCTGTCTTTGTCCTTTTTGAAGAATTTGTTGAATGTCCACTCTATTACCTCCTTACGCCTTTGGAGAATTGCTAGAATTGCCGGCTTGATTAACATAATTTTCCCAAATGTTCTGGCAAAGCGATTTGGCCTCTTTGGTCACTATCTCTTTATCAATTGTGAGGTAAGCCTTATCTTTATAAATTATTTTACCATCCACGATCACCGTCTCAGCCCGACTATCTTTAAGCCCATTTATTAGATGTTTATTAATATTGTTACTATGGATTAATGTATTAGGCTCATAGTCAAAGATCACTACGTCGGCGCGACTCCCCTGGGTAAGGGTTCCAAAATTCTGATCAAAATGACGACCGGCTATGATAGAATTATTTTTAAATAGCATTTTTATAAGATTATCTGCGATGTTGATATTATTATCGGAATTCATATTGTGGAGTAAGGAGGCAGTATTCAAGTCTTTTACCGGATTGGAACTAATGCCATCGGTGCCAAAACCGGTCAGAGCTTCCTGAGCAAGTTTGAGGTCAAACCAACCGGCTTTGCTATTAGCATTGGAGATGGGATTATGAATAAGAGCCGGATTTTTCTCTTTGATTAGAGCCCGATCTTTTTCTGATATATGATTTGCATGGGCAAGCAGAGATTTTTCGTTTATAAGACCGAACTGATCCAGTCGATCGAGACAGCCTTGATAGCCTTTGTCAATACAGAATTGCAGGTCTTCTTGCGCTTCACCCAGATGAAGATGGATCCCCTTGGAGCTATCAAAGGTTTCGGAATATTTTTTTAAACCTTCTTCAGATAAACTCAGGTTAGCATGTAAGCCCGGAATTCCCTTGATGAGAGAAGTCATACGATGTTCACTAATAAAGCTTTTGGTTTCTTCGAGAGCAGATTGAAATTTGTTTTCACCAAATTTGTCAGTAATACTATAACTTAACAAGCCTCGCATACCGGCTCTTTTGAAAGCACCTGCAATGATATCAAAACTGCCGGTTATATAATTAGGAGAAGAGTGATGAGCAAAGATTGTAGTTGTTCCATGTTTGATGCTATCCAGAAGAGTTAGAAAAGTTGAGAGTTGCACAGCCTCCTTTGTTAACGCTTTCTCATAAGGCCAGATAAAATTTTCTAAACGTTCACCAAAAGAAGCAGTCGGTCCAAGAGCAGTTAATCCTGTACTAAAAGCCATATGCAGATGGTGGTGAGCATTGATTAGACCGGGAGCTACAAGCTGCCCCTGTGTGTTTAGGATCTCGACGTTTTGCATGCCCTTCTGTAGTTCGCCAAAAACATCTTCTTCTTCGCCTATTAGACTGATTGTATTATTTTCTATAAATACAGCCCCTTTCTCATAAACAGTTCCCAGCCCATCGTAAACAGGACCACCGTAGATTATTAAGGAATCTACAGGCTTAGGCTTTTGGGTATCGGGCTTATTGCGCTGAATATTGTCCATTAGGTTTTGCATAAAATATCACACTCTTTTTTAAAATTGTATTTAAGTAGCCCCCTAAATTACAGGTTTATGTTTATTTTTACAATACAGGAAAAATTATATAAACAGGTTGGCAAAAGAAAGCAGGACTGTAATGCAATAGTTTGGATGTTTAAATTGCTCTTTATTAGATTGCTTTATCTTATTTTCTATTAAGCTATTTTTATTTTATTAGAAACTGAGGTCCCTAGTAAATTGTCGTAAATTTAACATAAAGTGGTGTTAAATTTGAACATCATATTAAGATAGATTGGATTTTATTTTTTTATTCAGCGGGCGAGTTTTTTCGCACTTTTTTCCTCGCTGAAAAAAGTGCACTGGAGGCCAGTGCGGAAAATAAGCAATTTATCTAAATTAATCTCTCCTTTTATTATGCCGTATATTCTAAATATTCGATTCCTTATCTGAACTTTTATACTTTGAATGATTTCTATTGTGTTGTTACTTTTGTCTTGATACAAAAGTAAGAAAAAATCAAGACCTGACGAGAATTTACTAAAAATTTAACTGATCCACTAAAACCATTTAAACTTAACTTGTTATTTACTTCGACTTCCTATTCTAAAATAGGATATATGGATATAGGTAAAATTCAAAAATTTTTCGGATAAACAATAAATGGTTTCTTAACGCTCCCCAGTTAAATTTTCTTAACGTAAATTCTCTGATGGTTGAAAAAAATTCTTATATTACCTGAAATTATTATATTTTTTATTATATAGAAGTAACCAAACTGTTCAAGAGTTCCCTAGTGTAGTCTCGGGTTGAATAGATTCCGGGCTGAGTCTCGGGAAAGGCGCTGACGGGATATCTTTAGACCCTTGTGCTTGAATCGGGGATTAAATGCTAAAATATAATTATAATGCCGGCAAAAAATTCAATTATTTTATTTGCTGAAAAACGGGGGGCCTCCGGTTATTTTATTAAAAACATTTTACATTTCCTTAATAAGTTAATAATTTGGATAATAAGAAAAAACAGGAGGTGCAAGATGCTTAAAAATGAAAAAAACGCTCTTATTATGGTTGACATACAAAATGACTTTTGCGAGGGTGGTAGCCTCGCAGTAGAGGATGCAAACTCAATTATACCAATCGTTAATAAAATAAGTAATAAGTTTCATAAGGTTGTTGCTACCCAGGATTGGCATCCGGCTGATCATATGTCTTTTGCAAGCAATCATAAAGGTAAAGCACCTTTCGATACAATCAAAATTGATGATCGGGAGGAAACTGTTTGGCCGGATCATTGTGTTCAAGGTACTAAAGGCGCTATGCTACACCCGGACTTAGATCAAAAACCTATCGATATGATCCTTAAAGTAGCTTCTGATGTTAATCTTGATTCCTACTCTGCGTTTCGGGAAAATGACAAACAAACTATTACCGGCCTTGACGGATATTTAAAAAGGCTGGATATTCAACATTTATTTCTTGTAGGCCTTGCTACTGATGTTTGTGTTCTTTATACAGCCCTTGATGCTACTGAACTTGGCTTCCACACTTTTTTAATTGAAGATGCAGTCAGAGGTATTGATAAGCCGGAGGGGCGGGTTAAAAAAGCGAAACAGAGAATGCAAGATGCTGGGGTTCGATTCCTGAGATCCAGTGATATTAAATAATAAAAATAGGTTCTTAAATGCGAAATCTGAGTCTATTAACTGATTTTTATGAATTGACAATGATGCAGGGCTACTTTCTCTCCGAGAAACGTGAAAATGTTGTCTTTGATTATTTTATTAGAAAAAATCCATTTAAAGGTGGTTATACAATATTTGCTGGTTTAGAGCCTTTACTTGATGAGCTCAGTAACATCAGTTTTGGAAAGGGAGAGCTCGAATATCTTGAGGATACGGGGCTCTTTAAACCTGAGTTTCTGGAGTATTTGAAAGGTTTCACTTTTTCAGGTGATCTCTACGCTGTCAAAGAAGGTGAGATTGTATTTCCCAATGAACCGGTAGTGCGAGTTGAGGGTAATTTAATGGAAACTCAACTGATAGAGAGTTTGTTGCTGAACTTTCTAAATTTTCAGAGTCTTATTGCTACAAAAACTGCAAGAATTGTACATGCTGCTGAAAACAAACCTGTGCTTGAATTTGGTTTAAGACGTGCTCAGGGACAGGATGGAGCTATTTCTGCCGCGCGGGCTTCCTATATTGCTGGTATAGCTGCCACCTCAAATACGCTGGCCGGTAAAATGTATGGTATTCCGGCTAAAGGGACAATGGCGCATAGCTGGGTTATGAGTTTTGATAGTGAGCTGGAATCTTTTCGTGAATATGCCAAAATATACCCGGAAAATTGTATCCTTCTGGTGGACACCTATGATACATTAAAATCAGGGGTTCCTAATGCTATTAAAATCTTCAAAGATTTACAGAAGCAAGGTGTTGATGATTTTGGAATTCGTCTGGATAGTGGTGATCTGGAATATCTCAGTAAAAGAGCCAGAGAAATGCTAGATGATGCCAATTGTCAGGAAGCCAAAATATTCGCTTCCAGTGAATTGGATGAAAAGATTGTGGAAGAACTAGTTGATAAAAATTCTCCTATAGATGCCTGGGGTATTGGGACAAAATTGATCACCGCCAATCCCGATCCGGCCCTTTCCGGAGTGTATAAATTGGTGGGTAGAGAAAATAATGGTAAGTTTCAACCTGTGATAAAAGTCTCCAATAATCCTGTTAAAATGACTAATCCCGGGATTAAAAATGTAATGCGCTTCTATGATAGGGACGGCATGATGAAAGCCGATTTAATTTATGATGAAAATGAGGAAGATGAATTAAGAAATAGAATTGATAATAAAGATAGAATTCGCTTTCATCATCCCAGCATCGAATATGCTCATTTTGATATGACAGATTATAAATATACAGAAAAACAATTAAAGCCTGTGATGAAGGATGGTAAAATTATTCAGAACCATCATAATCTGGACAAACTACAAAAGCATTGTCATGATCAGATGCATAGCTTGCATTCCACGCATAAAAGATTTCTGCATCCTCATATTTATAAAGTCAGTCTTTCCAATAAATTAAACGAGATGAAAAAAAGACTTATAGCTGAGCATAAAAAAGATGAAAGCTTCTGATTATAATTTGCAGCTTATATTTTTTTGAAACCTGAGGCTCATTATTTTATCTAAATATTAGAATTAAATTAAAACGAGGTTATGATGAATTACAAGGCTGAACAAAGTCGTTATGAAAGTATGCAATACAACCAGGTGGGAAGAAGTGGATTGAAACTCCCGGCAATTTCGCTGGGCTTGTGGCATAATTTTGGAGATGTAACTAATTTTCAAACTGCAAAAAAAATAATTTTTCGCGCTTTTGATCTCGGTATTACTCATTTTGATCTGGCGAATAATTATGGTCCTCCTCCCGGATCTGCAGAATCAAATTTTGGCAGAATTATGAAGCGTCATCTGAAAAAATATAGGGATGAACTCATCATTTCTTCCAAAGCCGGTTATCCCATGTGGAAAGGGCCCTATGGTGATGGTGGTAGCAGAAAGTATTTGATCGCAAGTTTGGATCAAAGTCTGGAACGAATGGGATTAGATTATGTGGATGTTTTTTACTCCCATCGTTTTGATCCGGAGACTCCTCTGGAGGAGACAATGGGTGCGTTGGATCAAATTGTGCGGTCCGGGAAAGCACTTTATGCGGGTATTTCAAATTATAATGCTGAACAAACCCGGGAGGCAGCCAGGATTGCAGAAGATTTCGGGACACCTTTGATAATTCATCAGCACAGATACTCGATGTTGTCCAGAAAATTGGAAAAAGGAACTGCTCAAGCAATCCAGCAAACAGGACTGGGTACTATCGTTTTTTCACCATTAGCCCAGGGAATGCTAACTGCAAAATATTTAAATGGGATTCCGAAAAGCTCGCGAGCTGGTAGTGCCAGTATATTTTTAAAAGAGAATGAGATCACTGATGAATATTTGAAAAAGGCACAAAAGTTAGATGAATTGGCTCAAGAAAGATCCCAGACTTTGGCTCAAATGGCTTTAGCCTGGGTGCTCAATAATCCTGTGGTTACCTCGGCATTAGTTGGGGCTAGTAGCCCTGATCAAATAGAAGAGAACGTGGCAACTATTGAGAATTTAGAATTTGAGAAGGAAGAACTTGATCAAATAGAAGCAATTTTAAATGATTAAACAGAGGTTTTTATGAATTTAGATGAGGTGTTAGACAAAAGACGGGCTTTACGCAGCCTTGATAAGGTTGAGATTAGTGACGAGGATATTTACAAATTGGCCCAAGCAGCAAGTTTGGCGCCTTCATGTTTTAACAACCAGCCCTGGAACTATATTTTTGTACGTGACCAACAGTTAATTGATCAGATTGTAGAATCTATGCCACAAGGAAATCAGATTTGGGCTCAAAATGCTTCTATGATAATTGGTGTGTTTGCTAGGAAGGATGATGATTGTACACTTGGCGATCGGGAATATTATCTATTTGATACTGGATTGGCTACCCAAAACATTTTATTAAAAGCTACAGAAATGGGTCTTGTCGCTCACCCTATTGCTGGCTATGATAAGAAGAAATCTATGGAGATAATGAAAATTTCGCATGATTATAATTTGATCACGCTTCTGGTAGTAGGCAAAAAAGCAAAACAGATTTATCAGAATTTGTCTGATAAACAGCAAGTTACTGAAGAAAAGCGACCATCCAGAAAAGATTTGGAAGAGTTTGTGTATTTTGATAAATATGAGGAATAATTATTATTAGTTATACATAATGATTTTCGAAAATAATGTCTGAAAAACATATTAGCTGATATAAGGGGTTGTTTTTTTAGAAGTATAATTATTAAGACTATAATATATTTACTATAAACAATTTTGCGGTGTTGGACCTTTACGAGATAATTTTTTTAACAATCATTAGCATCCAAGTTTTAGTCTATTGACTCATTCTAATTGCTCGAAAGCAATGCATATTTATTTCCGACTTTTCTACTCGTTCACTTTACAACTCGACCATTTCATCTTTTCCAGTTTCCATTGATCTCATAGTTCATATTTGGTACCTAATTATTTTCTACGGGATCAGGAGGACTGAGTTTGCCCATTGTCATAGATAATGATTATTTACTTGTTTAACAAAAGTTCGATCGGTTTGTCTGAAAGAGCGACAACTTCATAGGGGTCATTATAAGTATTATCATATTCCATAATGTAGCATTGGGAAGTTTTATGGGGCGACAAACTTCCAAGTTCTCGATGAAAACCTATGGCATAAGCACCGTTTAAAGTTGCGATTTTTATAGCATTTTCAGCTGAAATTCCATATTCTTCGATAAGAAGGCGAATCTCTTTTCTAATATTGAGGTCATCCACCATGAATTTGCCTTCCGTTCCGAGGCAAACATTGACACCATTATTCTGTAACATTTGCACAGGTACTTTCTTTAGTTCAAAATTTTGATCACTGCGGGGACAGACACAAATATTTATTTTTGTGTCATATTTTTGCATTAACTTGACGTCTTCTTGATTAATATCGCAGGCATGGGCAAAAATATTATGTTTAGTATTGAAGCTATTTTGTAAATAATATTTAATAGGTTGCATGCCAGGCACTTTCCAGGAATAATTGAAATCATCGTGTGATAACAAAAACTGTTTGAGGAGGCCTTTGCCATTCAAAAAGAAATTTCTTTCTTCTTCTAACAGCCCAAAATGTAGCATGGTATGTAATTCATTGGCGCTTATCATTCTCAATAGTTTTGGAGATGTTGACCACAGGTTGGAAAATGCATAATGATAGGTTAAATTTTTGGTCATCTCATGGCTATCGATGATTTTGCTGTATTTACGAAATATATCGAGTGCATTTATATTTCTGAAGCCGGAAAGTTCCATAAATACCCGGCAAAAAAAATTATCGCCAATGGCCTCCTGACCACTTATTCCGGTTTTGGATAGATTGGCAAAAGCAACTGTGCCATATTCATGCGCTTCTTTGATATTATTGACGGCCTGTTTTTTAATCTTTTTCTCAGGGGTATTCCTTATATCGGGTTTAGTCTTAAGGAAAGTCAAATAATCCTGGGGCCTGTTTTCAAGTAATGGTTCTTCAAGATGAACATGCGCATTAATAAAGCCAGGAAAGATTATTGAGTTGCCAAAGTCCTTCACCAGTGTTTGTGAATACTTTTTCCTAATTTCTGTGTGAGTTCCAACATCAACAATCTGATTTTCATCTGTGTTAATTACAATATCACCGTCTTCGATCGGTGATTCGGAAATGGGTAATAACCAGCGTGCTCTAAAAATTTTAATATTATTTTTTGACATATCTATTTTACTCTTTATTAATCCTTGTTTACAAAAACTGGGTTAAAATTAAAGGCTGCCTGCTGTAAATACAAAGCAATTAAAATTAATTATCCGTCAATATCCTCAAAATACAAAGATTGGAAAATTTTATATTAATTTTTTTATTTTGTTGAGTTTTCTTTTAAAATCCGCTTCGGCTGTTGGATTTAACGAATATTCTTCTCCAGCGAGAACTTTTGCCAGGGCTCTAGCCTCAATACCTGAAAAATTAACTGCATTTAGCATATGAGTTTCAAATGCCTCAAAAGCAAAGGGGGCAACCTTTTCCGCCATTGAGGCCATTACTTTTGCATATTGACGAATTTCCCATTGAGCATGAGGATCCATTCTGAGTTTGAGAAAATGAAATAAATTATGCAGGTCTATTTGCCAGTACCATTGAGTATAAAGGGAAAGAGGAAGATTAATACGAGCCAGTTCCCTTGCAATATTCTCATCCAGCATTTTATTATATTGATCATAAGCTTGCCTCTGTCCGGATTTAATTATATCCAGCACTTTTTGTTGTAATTCTTGAGGGACTTCGTCACTTTCATTGCGTCCCTGTTTATTATCTTTACTCTGATAGCGAATTTGTTCTTGATCAGGCACGTAAAATTCATTTTCCATCACAGAATAGCGTCCGGATATTTCATTTAAACGAGCAGTTCTGTGCCGGACCCATTGCCGGGCTACAAAAATCGGCATTTTACAATGAAATGTCATGATCACCTGTTCAAAAGGCGAAGTATGTTCATTGCGCATGAGGTAATTTATTAGGCCTTCGTCCTGGCGTTTGCTTTTTGTGCCTTTGCCATAGCTGACGCGGGCAGCCTGCACAATTCGACTGTCACCTCCTAAATAATCGACGAGCCTTACAAAACCTTTGTTTAGAACTTTATATTCTTTATCTAGAATATTTTCAGCAGCAGATACCCTGTCATGAGCCATCTTTTCTCCTTTTTAAAAATCTGTTTTTTTCAATATCCAAATTGGTTATATTTTGAATATTGAAAGTGGTTTGAATTTAATATTTTTTACTCACTTCGTAAACAATTAAATGAGAGGGGTGAAATTGAATATTCAAAAGCGGATAGCCAGACTTCAATGGCTGAGGAAAAGTATAATAGGAAGAAACAAAATCATCTCTACACCTTATGGCAAGCGTCCCTTACTATATGCGGATTTCACAGCCAGTGGTAGAGCAGTAGATTTTATTGAAGAATATCTGTGCTATCTTATGCAATTTTATGCTAATACGCATACCAAGGATGACTTTACCGGTAAAACTATGACAGAGCGCCTTCATCAGGCTGAGATGAAGATCAAAGATCTGGTTAATGCTGGAGAACAGGGCCGCATAATATTTGCAGGAACCGGGGCAACCGGTGGAGTTGCCAGACTCCAGCAAATTCTGGGTGTGTACTGGTCTCCATCTACAAGAAATCGATTGATGGAATTTATAGATCAATGCGAAGATAAGGAGGAAGCGCACAACTTACAACGCTATATCAAAGAACATCAGCCTGTTGTTTTTGTAAGCTCTTATGAACACCATTCTAATGAAATCATGTGGCGTCATACACTTTGCGATGTGGTCGAAATTCCCCTTAATGAGGAAGGCTATCTTGATCTGGAAGTCCTGGAAAGATTACTAGTTGATAAAAAGTATAAAGATCGGGATAAGATAGGCTCTTTTTCAGCAGCTTCCAATGTGACAGGTATTAGAACCCCTGTTTATAAAGTGGCTCGCATATTACATAAACATGGAGCTATAGCCTGTTTTGATTTTGCTGCCTGCGCACCCTATGTAGAAATTAATATGAATAAAGATGAGCAATCCTACTTTGATGCAATATTTCTCTCCCCTCACAAATTTTTAGGAGGACCTGGCAGTTCAGGCCTCTTGATTTTTAATGAAAAAATCTATCATAAGGAACTTCCCCCCACCATTTCCGCAGGGGGCACTGTAATGTTTGTAAACTTTAAAAAGGAACTTTTTTCAGAAAATATTGAAGAGAGAGAAAAACCGGGCACACCAGGCATTCTGCAGAATATTAAGGCCTCGTTAGCTTTTGACTTGAAGGAAAAAGTTGGCGTAGAGACTATTAGTCAAATTGAGCGCTTTTATCTCAAAAGATTTCAGCAAGCCTTTCAGGATCACGAAAAAATGATTTTCTATGGACCGCAAAATCCGGACAAGAAGATCAATATCATACCCTTTAATATTCAACACAAGGATAGGTGGTTACATCCTAAATTTGTGACTAGATTATTGAATGATTTATTTGGAATACAGACCAGGGCGGGCTGCTTATGCGCGGGGCCTTATGGTCATCGTCTGCTGGATATAGACAATAAGTCTTCGGAAAAATTGTTGGATTTAATTCGTTTGAAAGGCTATGGTGGGCTCAAGCCTGGCTGGGTGCGCATCAATTTGCATTATACACTTTCCCGTGAAGAGTTACAATATATAATCGAGGCTATAAAATTTATCATTGATAATGGTGACAAATTTTTGCTTCTCTATGAGTTTGATTTAAGAACGGGAGAGTGGTCATATATTTCTGAAAAGTCAGGGTCTAATGCTATTCTAAAGCAGGATATAGATGCAATTATTCAAAACCGAGCTATGTTAAAAAAAGATCCTCATATAACAGTAGAAGATCCTGACTATGAATCCATTTTACAGAAAGCAGATGAGATTAGTCAAAAATTGGAAATGCCGGGTGAATATATTTCTTTTGAAAGGGACGTTGAAGATATTATAAATTTTTACGTTTGTAACTTAAGTGATCAATAAAGATACATTATTTTCGTGTTGTGAGATTGAAGGCCGGGATGTTCAGGATAGACTACAATTTTTGCAAATCGCCAGTCCTTGTAATTTTTGAATCAAAAAATTACTACATTCAATTAAAACGGTTCGCAAAAATTTCACCGGCAAAACAATAAGATTCTAATCATATAAAATAGACAAACTTGCAAAAATTAGTGTGCTCTCTAAGATTTATTATGATTATGGTTATAGTATACATATTCAAGCTTGTAATTAGTTAATATGAAATCACTTTTGTTCTATCAGATTTTAATTTTCAATAACTCGCTGATAAATCAAAAAAACATTTCCCTTTTTCTTTTTTACTCAGCTTATTAATGGCTTCAAAAAACACACAACCTCTTTGAGTCCAAGCGGTGACGAATCTATTGGCCTCATGCTACATTAGAGGTTGAGATTGCAAGCTGTTATAAAAATATATTTAGTATATCCGCTTTGTAGCATATTTAAGCCATAGCCAAAAGATGCCAAAGGGTGCTAAAAATATGAGAATAACGAGCGCCGTGGTGACTACATCCGAGGAGGGGCCAAAAATCCAGAAAAAGCCTCCTAATAAAGGCGGAAAGGCAAGTAAATAATTGAAGTCAATTTCAAGAACTGCTGAACTAAATACTATTAAAAATAAAAGAACAGTGGATAAAACTACTGAAAACAATAAGCGCTTTGGAATAGTATCTGACTCATCGGATAAATCTTTTACAATGCGGGGTGCATCCTGATAATGATGGTCACAATAGTAAACATCTTTCTCCTTCATATAAGGTACACCATTTTCAACTTTATATTGGTAAAGGGTGGCTTTAGGCTTTGTATCGGCTCTGCCACAAATCCGACAGGGTTTGGAATCAAAATGAGGCTTTGTAAACCACCAGCTTCCAAAAACAACTCCGATATGACAGGCAACCAGGAAAATTAACACATCCAGATTTTTCTTTTGAAATATCATTTTTATAGCTTTTAGGAGCATATCCATGATCACGCCTTTATTTATAGCAATGTATTTTAACAATAATGAATGAGAAAAATAAGATGATTTTTATTGAGTGCTAAGGGACCGGTGATATAAAAAATTTAAATTAATTGTAAAGTTTCCTTGACATTACAATTGGACGTTTATAGATTACCAATGTAAAGTTCACTTAACATTATGAAAGTTGGTATGCAGGAAGAAGTAGAAAATCGTATCAAAGAGTATCGTCAAAAATTC
>JAIPHI010000064.1 GCA_021735285.1 Fidelibacterota bacterium
GTCAATTCTTTATAATTTTTCTGCATTACGGGATATCGATATTTTAATACCGAGATACCTTTATCAGTAGCAAAATACACTTTCCCCTCTTCCTCATTAAAATCAAAATCAAGGACTGTATTACTCAATATATCTGAATTATCCTCAGTAAAGCCTTCCGAATAATCGAGACTATCCCCCAAATCTCCCAGTGGTAGCCATTCTCCCTTTTTAGAGTAAATTTTTACTCCCTCGTCCTCAGTGGAAAACCAAATATTATTATCCAGATCCACCTGCAAACGGCAAAATTTAGCAAAACTTAGATTAGAAAAAAGATTATATTTGCCATTATTAAAATACATGAAATTTAAATCGCTATTTACCACTTCAGCCTTTTGAATACCAGCTATTGTCATGATCCAGAGAGTTCCGGTTTGATCAATATCGAGAGAAAAAACATTATTACTCTCCAATCCTTCAGACTTATCAAATCTTTTCCAGGAGTCATCACTTTTATCTGCTAAAGTCCCATTGAAATCCAACATAAAAATGCCACCATGGGAATACGGATCTCCTGACCAGGTAGTTGAACTGAACCAAACTCTTTGATTAGAGTCAAACGCCATATCATTTAAAAAATGAGTCAGACCGTCAAAATCCTTGATTGAAAAATGATGCCATTCATCATTATTATCCAGTACTGTAATAACATTACCATTTTGTGCATATTGATTTATAATCCACAGATTTCCCTGATTGTCTAATTTCATGCCAGCAGGCACCATATAAGTTTCACTTCCTTCTCCGATTCCAGCCGAGGCGGTTAAAACATTATTAGTAGTATCATAAACTGTATAATTCTGAGGATGATCAGGATCAAATGTGAGCAGACCTCCCTTATGTTTATTTCTTATACTTGATCTATGGAGAGTAGCATAATACTTCTCTTTTCTTTTGACAAGTGACCATATCTTTCCATCCGAGGTTAAATTATAGGCAAGTGAACATGCTGAAAAATAGTTCGGATCAACCTCATTAATCGTCAATCCCTTGAATAATTGCTCATAATCGTTAGTTCTAACTACATTATACCAACCGTTCTCAGTGGAGAAGCTCAATCCTTTTGAACTAGCAGCTGCGATTTGGCCTTTCTTACCAATAGATATTGAGGAAAATTTATTTGATATAAGAGTATTAGGGATATAGGAATCAGTATGTTCTCCATCATAAACCCAGAGTCCTTGCCCCTCTGTAATACCGAATAAATTTGACGATTCTCCCGTAATTAGATCGATCGCATTATTGGAGATTACTTTACTAGCCTGTTCACTCTTCAGATTATAGTTATACACTCCTGAGTTTACTAACAGACCTAGATTTGCTGCATCTATAGGATAGACCTTCTTGATTTTTCCATTTTGCTGGTTATCAAGCTTAATAATACGATTCTCTTCAAGTTTGAACAAATTTTTGTCTCCTACAAAGTATATACTACCATTAGATTCGACCAGATTACCAATGTTTAAGCTTTCAGAATTGTCAATCATTTCCCATTGTTCGGGCGATTTTAAATTTGAATTGATAAAATCGCCTGCCAATATTCCACTACCAGTAGCGAGATAAATTATGTTATTCTCCAATAATAGATCCGTGATTACATTGATATTGTCAGGAAATTTAAAATAGTAATCTTTATAAAGATACTCCTGTTTTTCTTTAACAAAATGAATAAGGCCCCATTGCCTCTGTCTTTGACAAGCTGCAAAAAAGCTGTTTCCATTCCCCCTTATTACAGAGACGTTATTAAGCTCTTTTTGAAAAGAATTGATATCATAATTCCTAACATAGTCCGGAGCAGTCTGTTTTGCTTTTACATCAAAAAAATTAATCTCACCCTCTGCCATCCCTAGCCATAACATGTTATTATCATCGATGGCAATAGAATTAATTTCCAGAGATGATAGTCCGGATGGTTTTTTGTAATTATCAAATTGATTATTTACTGTAGAGAAGGTTAAGAGACCACCTGTTGTAGCAATATACAGATAGTCATGATAATTAACTCCCTCCTGCATATACAGAGAACTTGTGTAATTTTGCCACTCACCTACTACAGATTGGCCCTTAGCAAAACCAAAACTCAATATTAATACAAAAATGATAATAAGAGGATATAGTTTAATATTTCTTACCATAATTTTTATTCATCAATTTCGGAATATAAATTAACCATTTCCATAGCACTAATAGCGGCATCCCAGCCTTTATTGCCGGCTTTGGTACCTGCCCTTTCCAGAGCCTGCTCGATTGTATCGGTAGTCAGTACACCAAAAATGACGGGAATTTTACCCTCAAGACCAACCTTTGCCACTCCTTTTGCCACTTCATTGGCAACCATGTCAAAATGAGGCGTATCTCCTCTAATAACAGCGCCCAAACAAATAACACTATCGAATTTATCAGCATTAACCAGTTTGGAGGCTACCGCTGGAATTTCATAAGCACCCGGTACACGAACAACATGGATATTTTCGTCATCCGCTTCATGCCTTCTCAGACAATCCAGAGCCCCCCGCAGTAATTCCTCAGTAACCAGATCATTAAATCTACTAACGATAATCGCTGTTTTTTGTCCCTTTGCTGTTAGTTTTCCTTCATAACTTTTATACATAATATCCTCAATAATTAATTGTCTTCCTGTTCTTCCCCTTCATCTTCTAAAATATGATGACCCATTTTATCGCGTTTTGTTTTTAAATAATCAATATTTTCCGGTCTAGGTGGCACCTCAATCCCTACTCTCTCAACAATTTCCATATTATAACCTTTCAATCCAACAAGTTTTTTCGGATTATTTGTCATTAAACGGAGCTTTTTTACACCCAGGTCTAGCAAAATTTGCGCTCCCACACCATAATCTCTTAAGTCCGGGGGAAATCCCAATTCCTCATTAGCTTCGACAGTATCCAGACCTTCATCTTGAAGCTGGTAGGCCAATAGCTTATGTTTTAATCCAATTCCTCGGCCCTCCTGGCGAAGATAGATAATAACTCCTCGTCCTTCATCTTCTATCTTCTTCATAGCAGTGTGCAGCTGATCGCCACAATCACAGCGCAGAGAACCCAGCACATCTCCGGTAAAACACTCGGAATGAACGCGCACAAGAACAGGTTCATCCGTAGTAATATCCCCTTTAACAAGGGCTAAATGTTCTTTATCATTTATTTCATCAATATACATGGCCACACGAAAGTTACCATATTTAGAAGGGATTTTTGCTTCGCTGGCCTTTTTGACAAAGACACCTTTTTCTCTTCTATATTTAATCAAATCCTTGATTGTTATAATTTTAATATCAAATTTCTCAGCAACCTCAAATAATTTGTCACGACGAGCCATGGTACCATCTTCATCCATAATCTCGCATAAAACAGCAGCCGGTTCCAGACCTGCCATTACTGCCAGGTCAAGTGCGGCTTCCGTATGGCCTGCTCTTCTCAGAACCCCTCCATCTTTTGCAATTAATGGAAAAATATGTCCGGGTCTAGCAAAATCATCCGCCTCAACCTCAGGATCAGCCAGGGCTTTTATCGTAGCATTCCGATCCTGAGCAGAAATGCCAGTTGTGGTCCCATGTCTATAATCCACACTAATTGTAAACGCTGTTCTATGAGATTCAGTATTTTCGGGAACCATGAGTTCAAGATCAAGTTCTTTTGCTCTTTCTCTGGTTATTGGTACACATATCAGGCCGCGTCCCTCTTTTGTTATGAAATTTACCTTCTCAGGAGTTACTTTATCAGCTGCTATTATAAAATCGCCCTCATTTTCACGCGCCTCATCATCCACAACAATGAGAAATTTACCTTCCTTAAAATCCTGAATCGCATCTTCGATATTATTAAATTTCATATATTCTACCTTTTGCATATTTATATAGTGAAAAAATCATTTATGGAAGTCTGCTGAAGCATAGTGTCATTCTCAGATCCATTTTTTTATTCATTAAAGCCATATTATTACTGAGATTAACACCACAATTCATTGTGGTGAGTATATAGTAGAAGAAAAACTCACAAGTGCGCTTTAGCGTACTTCCAAAAAACATTTGTTCTTTAATTCTAATTATCAATAGCCCCATTTCTTCATATTTTCTTTAATATCTTTTATTCCTGAAGCAGTTCGCATATTTCTTTCTATATATTTAGCCAAAATATCAACTTCAATATTAACAGCATCCCCATTATTTAGCAATCCGAGATTCGTATCCTGGAGAGTTATTGGGATAACGGCAATACTGATCACTTTGCTCTTTATATCGGCCACTGTCAAACTCACTCCATTAATCGCAATCGAGCCCTTTTTCACTACATACTTGAGTAAATTTTGCGGCATTTTTATTTTGATAATTGCTGATTTTCCTTGCTCCGTTTTCGAGATAAATGTCCCCGTTCCATCTACATGCCCCTGAACTATATGACCGTCGAATCTATCATTCACACTTAAAGGTCGTTCCAAATTAACCAGCTCATTTTTTTTAATATCCTGCAGATTCGATTTATCAAGAGTTTCCTGAACAGCCTGAGCCTGAAAACCATCATCATATAATTCTGTGACACTCAGGCAGACTCCATTAATCGCTATACTATCTCCGATTTCAATATCAACTATGACCTTTTCAGCAGTAATAGTTATTTTTTCGCCACCGGAAAATTTCTTTATATCGCAAACATTGCCAACCTCTTCTATTATCCCGGTAAACATTATCTCAAATGTCCTTTCAATAATATATCGGGGCCAAATTTTTCCACATTATCCCAATCCAGAAGAATAGCATCGTCGAGAGGTTTTTTCAGCCCATCAAAACTTTTGATCCCTTCACCCAGTATCTTCGGAGCAATGAAGAGCTGGAGTTCATCAACAAAACCAGTTTCTACCAGCGAAGCGGCCAGGCGCCCCCCACCTTCGCAATATACTGAAGAGATACCTTCTTTACCAAGTTTTAGAAAAGCATCAGATAGATCTATCCAGCCCATTTTTTCCCTACTAACTTTTACAATATTCACATGCCGTTTTTGGAATTCATTCCAGCGCTTTTCTTTGCCCCCTTCTCCAGTAATAATTACTGTTCTATCTGTATAATCACCATTTACCAGTTTGGCTTTGTAGGGGATCATCAGACTTTCATCCATTACAATTCGATAAGGAATATACCCTTCGCGGTTATTCGGTAATAAGGAGGGATTATCCTT
The DNA here is from genome assembly GCA_021735285.1 of Fidelibacterota bacterium. GTDB lineage: Bacteria > Fidelibacterota > UBA2242 > UBA2242 > JAFGTP01 > JAIPHI01. The sequence continues at coordinate 5,232 of JAIPHI010000064.1, forward strand.
CAATACCGTTCCCAGGCCAACCATCACACTATCATGCTTTAGTCTTTCATCACGCACATATTTCAAGGCTTTCTCGGATGTGATCCATTGACTCTTGCCAGTGGTATCTCCTATATAACCATCTGTGGTCAAGGCCAGCTTGAGAGTTATCCAGGGCCGTCCCTCTTCCATAAGTTTGATAAAGCCTTTATTCAACCTTTCCGCCTCTTCCTCCAGCACTCCGGAAACCACCTCTATTCCGGCATCTTCTAATATTTTCAGTCCCTGGCCACTCACTTTCGGATTGGGGTCGACCATCGAGACCACAACTTTTTTGATGCCGGCTTCGATTATTGCATCGGTGCAGGGTGGTGTCTGACCTTCGAAATCGCAGGGTTCCAGATTGACATAGAGAGTTGCGCCTGCGGCTTCTTCACCAGCTTTTTTTAATGCCATTCTCTCAGCATGATCGCAGCCATATTTCTGATGCCAGCCCTCAGCTATTATTTCACCATTTTTTTCTATAACTGTTCCCACCACTGGATTTGGACTTGTAAATCCTCGGCCTCGTTCGGCCAGTTCAAAAGTTCTTTTGATCAATTCTTCATTTCTATCCATCTATTTTACTCATTTATTTCTAAAAAACTTATATTAATTATCCTAAAAAATACTACAAAATCTGCTTTATTACAATGTCATTCGATTGACGAAGGCTTATATTTACCTGTTAAAACAGAATCCATAACCGCCGCTAATTGTTCTGCATTTCGATAACCAATAATATGTCGTAATTTTTTCCCATCACTATTTAGAAAAAGAATATTTGGTATGCCTACTCCCCCATATTTGCTGGCGTTGCCATTATATTTTTGGGCGACCGTTTCCTGCTTATCAACATCAATTCGAACAGTCACGAATTTATCCGCTTTTTTTATTATTTTAGAGTTATTAAAAGTTGTTTTCTCCATCTCCTGACAGGGAGGACACCATTCAGCCATAAAATCTATCATAACAGGTTTTTTCTGTGATTTTTCAACGGCAATATCAATATTATGTTCCCAGGTTATCTCTTGATCGCTTTTTTTACTACATGAGACAAGGAACAAAAATAATACTGCTATGATAGCAAAAAAATGTGTTTTCATAGTTTAATCTCCAATTTTCAAGTCAATAAGTTTACTAAAGCCATCCTTATCATTTTCATCAATTATATTAAATTTTTCTTTCAAATCGGAAGGAGCATTCCCCACTACAAAACTATTCCCAACCCAATTGAGTAAATCGAGGTCGTTATAATCATTGCCAATTCCAAGAGTATGGCTTTTATTAAGACCCAATTGATCACATAGCTTTTGGCAGCCGCTGGCTTTTGACACATTTTTAGGTAAGACTTCAATCCACAAAGATTTTTGGTCCAGAGGAGAAGTAGTCCGAATCACATTCAATGAAGGTAAGGCCTTATTTATTGACTCATAAATTTCTGAACGTGATTGCGAAACCCCAATTACCTGACACGAATTATTAAAACAATAATTCGAAATATTGTCTATTCTATTAGCAAATTCTTGATAATTTCTAATCCTGTCCCAGGCATCAGTGCCATTCCTATCATCAAAAATATAGTAATCAAATATATGATTCTCCGGAATTGGTGCATGGATAAAATAATTAATATTACGACAATGAAATTCCATTGCACTCTGTTTAACAAGCTCCGGAGATAAATGAGTTGAATCAATTATTTTGTCCCTTGACCAATCATAAATTCCGGCTCCTGAAGAAAACACAATATAATCAATGGGACAATCACCTGGAATAACTTTATTCACAGAAAAGATACTTCGTCCCGTAGCAATAACAATAAAAATATTATTTTCTGAAAGACGTTCGAGCGCTTCCCAATTTCTACGGCTGAGATTGCCGGTTGAATTGAGAAGAGTACCATCAAGATCAGTTATAACCATTTTAGCTTGCATAAGGCTCTCCTTCTTTCCAGTTCCTAAACTAATAAATCTTGATCTTTAAAAAAAGAAACCTTTCAATAAATATGTTGAGAATAAATGTTTTTGATGACCGTAAGATTTTAAAATTTTACATATTCAAAAATAAACAATAATTTTATTAGAATAAAAAACGAGGTAGTATGTATCAAGACCACTATATTTCGGATAAAGAATTAAAAAAATACCGGCCTCGCGAAATCCGGCTGCCACTAGATAATAATATAAGAGCCCATCTCCTATATAAAGAACAGAGCCAAAATTTCTCATGGCTAAAGAAAAATCTGAAGATATTAAAGAATCAACAAACTAAAGAACTTAATCTCGAGTGTGTTCAAATTCGTCTAATGCTTAATCCAACCAGGAAAAACAGTATCAAAGCCGATACCTTTAAAAATAAGCATACTGAAAAATGTGTCCTCTGCAATCTTCCGCCTGATCAGCGGGGATTCCCAATTCTTGAGAATCAATATTTTATTATTCCTAATCCGGGGATTACTATTCCGGGAGATTTAACTATTTCCGCAACAGAACATAAAACTCAGGAAATATCGGGTAATTTTCTGAATATACTTGAAACTGCCAGAGAATTATATGATTATTCCGTCTATTATAACGGTCCTCTGGCAGGCGCTTCGTGTCCTCATTTGCACTTCCAGGCAGGACGCGAGAAAAAATTACCTGGAGAAAATCAAATTTTCTCTTTATTGCAGGGGGAAAATATTGGTCCCGAATTAATAGAGATACAAACATTACAAGCCACCAGATTATTCAGGATTTCAGATTTTTTGAGGGAATGCTATCTAATTGTTGGCCCCGACAAAAAGAATATATCAAAGATATTCAAGCATTTTATACAAAATTTGAAAGCCATCAATGAAAATTTCAAACCCGGTCAAAATGTGCAAAAATTTGGCGAATACATTCCAGCCCTTGACAAAAAAGAAGATGAGCCCAGAATTAATATTATGGCCAACTGGGTTAAGGAGGAAGAACGATATATAATTGCAATATTTCCCAAAAGAACAAATCGCCCAAAAATATTTTATGATGAAGATAATAAAATAATGCTGGGGATGGGAGTCAAGGAATCACTGGGAAATTTGATCATTTTTCGACAGCAAGATTTCAAAAGATTAAAAAAAGATACTTCACAAATTATACAGGCATATGAGGATACTTCGATATTAAAAAGACAGAGTGAGGAATTGGCAGAAAGCTTCACCAAGTCCGTTCTTTAAGACAAATATAATTTTTAACTATTTCTGGTAAACTTAATTAATACATTATACCGGGATATTAGGATATCGGAAGAGGCCTATCCCACTCGTAAGTATAGGTGAAAAAATTTAACATAGAGATCTTACTTTGATGCCATAATAAAATTTGAACTTTTTAAAATAATTTATTACAATATAACATAAAGATAATAATTAACGCAGGTAATTCTAACTTTTGATAATTACATCCTTACCTATTTAAATTTTTGGGATTCCCTGACCTTTTACGGATAATGTAACTATTTAATCTTTAACCCGAATAAAATCATGATTCTTAATTGGCAGAAAAGAATAAATAATACATGCATATATCAGAATAATTGCTTTAATAAATATCTACTTTTGATATTAGGAGGAGGAATAAAATGAATAAAATTAAAACAGAAATATCAAAGGCTTACTGGTGTACACGAAATACTGAAGGAGAAATTAATTTTGAACCAGCAAGAATTAGTATAGGATCACAAAATGCAAGAATATTTTCCTGGTTTGACGAATTATTTAAGGACGGAATCAATTCAATTACTACAGATTCGGAATCTAATGAAAAAGATATTAATTATCCATTAACTTTTCTTATCACTGGACCACCTGGAAGTGGAAAAAGCACACTTTCTCTCGAGTTATGTTATAGGCTGGCTGAAAAAGATGATAATTTTCTCTCCCTTTATATATCTTCTGATGCTGAAGCTGAACAAGTTAAAAAAAATGCGATTAGTCTTGGTTGGGAAAATGCAGCAGCTAAAATATGTACATTTAAAGGACGCGAACCGGATTTGGCAGAAAATGGAATGGTCGCAATTTGGGGCAAAGAACAGATAAAAAAATGGGAAGGTATTACTCAAATAATTGAGAATGCTCTTGAATCTCTGATAAAATCAATTAATGTAGAAGGTATCTCTGCCAAACCATTTTGGAAACCGTTTAAAAAATTATTTTCAAAAATAAAACTGCTTCTAAAAACGAATGTTATAATATCACCTGACATATTAGTAGTTGATAATTTGAATATAGTTGAAACACAGGAGCAAGGCGAATTTTTTGAAAAATATCTAAAAACAGCCAAAAAATCTAAAGTAAAGAAAATAATCTTTTTTGTTTTGGATTCAGGTTGTGAGGAGCGGAAACACAAATTTTGGGAATATATTTGTGATGTCGTCATACGGCTAGATCACACAGATATCCACAACTATTACCTTAGAACAATTCAGATACACAAAGCCCGGTATCAGGAACATATTTGGGGAAAACATCAATTAAAAATATATCCAAAATATCAGGAAGAAGAAAAACACCACCGCGATCACCCTTATCGTGAGGAAGGAGGAATATTTATATATCCATCTGTCCACTACTATTTATCACTATATAAAAAAATTAACCCCCTTCAAACTACAGAATTAGTAGAAACTCGGCCCAAAGAGCTTAATGAAATTTTAAAAGATCCAAAAAAATCTATACAAAATAAAGGTTTACCCAAAGGAAGGTGTACTGCCTTTATGGGAACAAGAGGCGGACATAAAAGTCACTTAGGTTACCTCCATATACTCCATCGTATAATTAAAAAAAATGGTAACGGTCTAATTGTATCTTTAAGAGCTGACGAAAGAATGACTCGACACACGATGAGGGGTATAGTTGAGAATGATTTTGGTGGTTTTGAACATACAAATTTCGATTCCATCAGCGCTCTTGAAAATAATGGTAGGCTTGAAATTCTATATTATCCTCCCGGATATATAACTCCGGAAGAATTTATTCATAGGATGTTCTTAAGTATCCAAAAATTTAAGAATATAAATGAGGATCGCGATTTAACAGTATTATTTGATGGTTTAGATCAATTAAATGCAAGGTTTCCCCTTTGCGCTAATCAGGAAATATTTATCCCAACTATAATTGAAATATTAACTGCTGAGGAGATTACTAGTATATTTACAGCTGTCGAAGAACCAGGCCAGCCTGTTGAGCAATATGGTTTAATACCAATGGCCGATTTAATTTTATCTTTCCAACATTATAGGTTTAAATTTGAAAATTATTATAAATATTTAGATAGAGTCTGGGATTTCAATAGTTATCCACTTGATAAAAAAGATAGAATCAATAAGATTGCGAAAAATTCAGAAGGGACTTATAGAGAGGAAATAGTAGTAAAAATCTTAAGATTTGCTGGAGGACAAAGAGCGGGGGCAAAAGGCATACTTGAATTAGTGAATGATATAGATAAATCTCTATATAGACGTGAACATAATAATCCAGGATTATTTTTCACAAAACTACCTCCATCTTTTAAAGGATTAAATAGACATAAATCAATATATTTAGGAAATAGTTAAATTATTTGCGGAGAGGGAGGGATTCGAACCCTCGGTGCTTACTCAGCACACACGATTTCCAATCGTGCACCTTAAGCCACTCGGTCACCTCTCCAAAAAGCCCATTATTTTAAGATAAATATTTAACTTAATCAAGATAGAAAGCAGAGTTTCTAATCTTTGGAAAACATTTGGAGTGCATTAATTGTGTTAATGCTAACTATAGAGTACATTTTTTTAATTAAAATATTTTATTACAACTACTCTATGAATATTTTTGCGGAGGTGGAGGGAGTCGAACCCCCATGGGCGTAAACCCGGCGGTTTTCAAGTACAGCGTTTTAATCCATTTCTCGATATAAGAAAACAATTCCGCAGGATACCGGCGGTAGGATACGGTTTTATTTTGACAGTTTGGCAGATTATATTTTTTAACGAAAGAATATTTTGAAACCTATTAAAAAATTAAAATATTCCATTGATCAGAGTATAGTAAAAAATGGTATGGCAAAAATTAAACTTTCAGATATACATAAAAAAGCACCTAATATTAAAACTGAAAAGTATGTTTTAGACTGGATCAAGACAAATTACCAGGTAAAAAGAGATTTTATAAATATTGATGGTGAGATAAAGAGGATACCACCGAATAGTATTATATTAAAGCAATTGGCAAAAAAGAATAAAGAAAAAATAAAAGCCAAAAATAAGAATTAACTGTTAATCAAATATGGAGGGTAAGAAAATGAGTAAAAAAGTATTAAGGACAGAGGAAGGTAAAAAGGTTGTTATTGATCCGGAGGTTGATCCTTGTATTTATAAGGCACCTGTCAACCCACCTAATACCGGAACATCATTTACCAGGGGGCGCGACCTTTATTCACACAAAGCCAAGAGTGGAGATATTTATTTTTATTCCCATAGTTGGTCTATGTGGCAAGGTGAAGGTGAAAGTTTTTCTTTGTTAGACCGTGATCAGGCTATTGATTTCTTACTGGATAAATTAGAAACAGGCGGACACGCCGGACTAAGTGAAGATGAAGCCAGGGAACTTGATCAGCAATATGATTTTAATCTTTTGATTGAAACAGCTTAAACAATTGGGGAGGTATAAATGAATAACCAAGTAAATACAATTGATAAAAAGAAAAGTAATAAAGACCAGAACAAAGAAAGCCCCAGAATATTAGATATTAAGACACAAGAGGACTGGATAATATTAAGGGAATTGATATTAGCAGAGTCCACTTTAAACGAGTTAGAAGAGTTTAAAGGCGTTGGTAAAGTATGTAGGGATCATTTAGACAGCGCGAAATTTATAGCATTGGCCAGGTTTAGCGAATCATTTGAAAAGTCTTTAAAGGATATGAATATAATAGCACCTACTATTTTTAATGGTAATAAGGAAATGGTTAAGACCAATAAATTAGAACAAAATTAATATTAAATTCCAGATGTAATATTAATTTAATAGACTTATAAAACTGTTTACAGATTACCAGAACAAGACTAACGAAGGCAGGGAAGAGGTAAAGCCCCTTATGATGAACTTAGGTAATGGTAGGATTAAACAAGGCCAGGGTATTAGTCCAGGGGAGGCCTGCCTTGGCCTTGATGTTAGCGACATTGATGTCATAAGCATAATTAAATAGGAGTGAGAGAATGGAAGACAAAGCATTAAAGATAAACCAAGACCAAGATATGAGTAAGGAGGAACTAATAAAGGCTTTTCAGGATTCAATAGCATATTTTGAGAGGCTTGAAGGGACACCTTACTACCAGGCCAAAGGTAAAAATTTTGTTTGTTTTTATTACGACCACAATGTTAAAAATGACACCCCAAAGCAAAAGGTTGATGGTATGGAGGCGGTTAAAAAATTTAATAGAGATATAAGAAGTAGTGAGGCCGCTATTTTAACCAAGTTATGAGGAGTAATTTTATGCTTAAAGACTTTGACAGCATTAACATAGAGCCACAAGTAACACCAATAAAAGACATATAGAACCCAGACATCCAGGATGGTCTTATTGGCCTCTTTCATTGAAATAATATGAAACAAGTGTAAAGTTGGACTAACGCAATGCTTACAGTGTTTTTGTAAGCGATTGTAAGTTATTGGTATTAAGTGACTTATAGAATTCGGCTGAGGGTGCGTATCCCTCAACCAAACCCTACGCCCTCATGTTACGTTAAGTGTACCTAATATATTATTATAACAGGAGTTAAACTTAATTAACTTACAGCGCGACAGGAAGTTATATTGATTAATTTCAATTAATATTTAATATGATAGTTTTTATTCTACTGGTAACCAGAGGGAAGGGGGGAACAATCCCTACGGCTTTTTCTGTGGGTAGCGCCGGGG
>JAIPHI010000065.1 GCA_021735285.1 Fidelibacterota bacterium
ACTCAGTTTTTTTGACATTTTTATATAAATTTCCATTTTATATGGAATTACTTCTATTATTTTCTGCAGTGATGCATAATATAGGTTATAATTAATTAAAATAATTACAAATTAATACCATAGGGATTGGTGATATACTCCCGCATCAGGCGGATTTCGGATTCTGATTGTTCGAGGATTTCTTTCAAAACATCGCCGATTGATACAATCCCAATTACCCGTTCCTGATTAACAATGGGCAGGTGCCGGATTTTTTTATTAGTCATTACTTGCATAGCATAGGAGAGGGTATCATCGATCGTTCCGATGATCAATTGCTCTTTGGGAGTCATTATTTCAGAAACCCTGATATTTTTATTATCTTTTTTGCTATTTGTACATTTGAAGAGGATATCCCGTTCTGTAATAATGCCTGCCAATTTTTGCTTATCATCCATCACCAGCAGGGAACCAATTTTGTGTTTATTGAGCAATTCTACAGCAGTGAAAACCGATTGATCGGAATCGATCTTATATATTTCACCTGTCTTGTTTTTTAATAATTCACCAAGTTTCATAGTTTTTCCTTTATGCTTTTGCGCCCTTGTTTAAAAGGTCTATGCGATATTGAATCTTATTCATATGACCTTTTTCCTGGAGCCGCAAATCTTCAAATATATCCAAAATATCACCTTCAATATTTGAAAGGGTGCTTAACATTGTATAGGTTTCCATAGTATTTTTTTCCCGCTCAAAGGCCACATTTAAGACGTCCATAGATGTAGATTGCGCAGTAATTTCTTCAGTTTGGATAATTCTATCCATCAATGTTTCATCAAGTTCTAATTCTCTGTCCAATTCTTCCGCACTGACTTTTTGCTCATCGATCAATCCTTTGAGACGGTTCTGGTGATCCACTTCTTCACTGGCTAATAGTTTTACCAACTCTTTGACCTCATCATCCTTGACTATTTCAGAGGCCTTGGTGTAGAAAGCAAAGCTCTCTTTTTCTATTTGTATGCCATATTCGATAATATCTTGAACACTGTAGAGTTCCATTATTTTTCTCCTTTACTGCTTAAGTAATTATCTATTCCCTGGGCGGCCTTGTGACCATCTGCAATTGCCGAAATGGCATCCGGGCCCTTTACTATATCGCCACCGACAAACAACCAGGGTTTCGAGCTCTGATAATTTTCATCGACTTTGACTTTGTGGCGTTCGGTCAGTTCCACATCTTCCATATAGGATATATCCATACCCTGACCAATTGCCTCAATTACCATATCACCGGCGAAAAAATCATTTTCGCTTTGATCAAATTTAGGATTGAAGCGGCCTTCATTATCAAATACGGACAGACACTTGATCACTTTTAATCCCTTAACTTTTCCATCTTCAACCTTGATTTCTTTGGGGCCCCAGCCGGGTTTCAGAGTAATGCCTTCTTCCCGACTTTCGATAATTTCTTCTTCATCGGCAGGCATTATGTCCTCACTTTCGAGGGAAGTAGTAACCAGTTGCACCTGGCCATATTGCTTGTTTTGCAACCTGGCCAGTGTTCGACTGATATCCATAGCCACATTTCCGCCGCCAATTACTACTATTCTTTCAGCTACTTCAATCTCCTTGCCCTGGGTGAATTCTCTGAGCAGGTCAACAGCCTGATAACATTTCTCGTGCTCAGCACCTGGAATTTTTGTACTTCTCCCCAGGTGTAAGCCCGTGCCGGCAAAAACAGCGTCAAAATCTTTGTGGATTTCTTCCAGCGTGATATCTTCTCCTACTTTTGTATTGAATTGGAATTCCACACCGAGAGATTTTATATATTCAACATCCTTATCCAGTTCTTCGTAGGGCAAACGGTATTCAGGTATTCCATAGCGGGTCATTCCCCCGGGTTTTTCCAGAGCTTCGAAAATTTTGACGTTATAGCCCATCATAGCCAGGTAGTAGGAGGCTGAAAGTCCGGCCGGCCCAGCTCCGATAATGGCGACCTTTTCCTCTCTTTTTTCCAGATTATCTGTACCCATTATTTCCTGATATTTATCCAGAGAAACCTGGTCAGCAATGTATCTTTTTAGCCAGCGAATTGAGATCGGTTCACCGCGATGTTGCATAGCACAGACTGTTTCGCATTTATGAGTGCAGACGCGGCCACAAACTTCAGGAAGCGGATTGGTCTCATACATAATCCGGAGGCCTTCTTCTACATCGCCTTTCCGGATTGCTTTGATATAGGAGGGAATTCCCATATGAGCCGGACAGGTTGCAATACAGATACCGCATTCCACACAGCGGTCGGCTTCTTGTATAGCCTGCTCTTTGGAGAAGCCCTTCACAATTTCCAGAAAAGTATGATTGCGTTTTTCCGGTTCCATCTCCTCCATTTCGATTCGATCGAGATTGTTCAATTCATAATTATCCGGTTTTTTGTAGCCTAATTCTTCATCATCCCAGTATTTTTCATCGGCACCCGGTACAAACCGAAAAACATCGGGATCACTATCGATCCATTGAAATTGATTTGACATAGTCAGCGAACCAGTTGTGCATATATCAACACACAAAGCACACCAGCAGCACCGACCATAATCAATCCTTGGTCGCAGGCCACTGTCACCTTCTTCGGTTTCTTCACCTTCGACAGGAACCATGTCAATAGCAGCATTCTGACAAATTTCCTCACAAGTCCCACAACCAATGCACTTCTCCAGATCATTTTTGTGAAATCCCCGGTAGCGGGGTGCTCCCTGTCTTTCCAGAGGTTTTTTGATTGGAACCGGTTCGGCCAATAGATTTTTCCAGGCTGTAAAGGGTTTGAATAGATCTTTTAAATTCATTTATATTACCTCTCTATTTCGGGTGGATAGGTATGTAAAGACACCATTAATCCGGCTGTGTCAGCAATATTTACATCGATCGCCATTTTCTCCATCAATGCCACAGCATGAGTATAGGAAGGGCCGCGCACATTGATCCGGCGGGGATATCCGCTTCCATCGGTTACTGTATAATAGCCGTATTCGCCACGGGTGCATTCGGCTCTGACATAGGTTTCGCCCCTGGGAATTTGCCAGTGTAATACATTGGGAACTTTTGCCATATAATCGCCGGATTGCGGCATTTTTGCCATTATCTGGCGGATCAAATCAATCGTCATATGAATCTCCTGCCGGCGGAGTTCAGCACGCGTATAGGCATCGGAATTTTCTGCTGTGAGCACATCAAAATCGAGTTCCGGATATTTCAAATAGGGATAATCCTTGCGCACATCTTTGGGAATTCCAGCGGCTCTGGCATTGGGGCCGGTGATACCATAGGGCTCCACCATTTCCGGTTTAATTACTCCCAATCCGATACTCCGCTTCTTAAAAATGGTGTTATCAAATAGGGTATCTTTCACATCCTTCATAATTTCTTCAATAGTCTGGAGTGTTTCTTCCATGCGGTTCTCAAATCCTGTCGGTGGTAAACCCCGCACGCCTCCGGGAGTCATATGCATATGATAAATTCGGCCGCCACTAATTTCTTCAAATCTGTCCAGTACAAGGTCGCGGGCATAATTGGTCCACTGGCCAACAACTCCGATACCAAATGAACCAGCCTGACCGCCCATCCACATCAGAAAACTTTGCAATCTTGACATCTCTAATAGCAATGTCCGCATCCATTTGGCAGCCTCGGGTATTTCTATACCAGCCAATTCCTCAAAGCTTGCTGATAGGCAATATTCATTGAAATCCGGCTCGGGAACTGCAATCCGGACACAAATTGGGAAACACTGGATAAAGCGGCGGCGCTCCATCAATTTTTCAAAACCGCGGTGCAAATATCCAACGTGGGTTTTGCATTGCATTACCTCATCGCCCTGCAGATCCAGTTCCAGGGACATATTACCGGTTATCCCGGGATGATTGGGTCCCTGCCAGACTTTGATAAATTTGTGACTATCGAGATCGATTTTATTGGTCCCATCGGGGTTTTTAGCAGGAAATTTGTCTCTGTATTTACTTTCTTCTGTCATTTTACTCCTCCGGATAGAGTTTCTTTTTCATATATTCAGCAGGATCGTGGGTCTTTCTACCAGGTCGAGGATAATAGGTTTGCTCGGAATATTCTTTCGTATCAAAGTCCCGTCGATAAGGCGGGATATCATCCCAGCCTTCCAAAATGAAGTCCTCATTTACTCGCGGTGAGCCGGGAAAATCTATTCCAAACATCTCACGTAATTCCCGTTGATAGGTAGCCGCAGTTTTCCAGAGATGATGGATTGATTCCATTTCGGCTTCTTCCCGATCTATAAGAACTCGCACACCAAGATCGACTTTTTTCCCAGGATTATTGAGCATATATGTCAATTGAAATTCATTATCCTCGATCCAATCCACCGCAGTCAGAATCACCAGGTGGGTGAAGCCTTCTACATCTTTCAGATGGGTGATAAATGAAACTGCTTGATCCTTTGCAATAGTTAAATATGTTTGGTTATCCTTTTGATAAACCACATCATTGACATCAAATCTTTTCTTTAACTTTTGTATTAAATCCTTCATTAAGACCTCTTTATTTTTGCCCGCAAAAATTTCTTTTTTCCTGCGAATCACGCGAATCTACGCGGATATTTTTTTCTTTTTTTAATTCGCGTCCATCCGCGTGATCCGCGGGAAATATTTTATCCTTTATATTCATTTTCGACCTTTTTTAACTCTCGGACTAACCTTTTGAGATTTATCAAACACGATCCTTTTATATTCAAGTTTTGGATGATGCCCAAAATTTACAAGCAATCCTAATTTATTATTGGTTGCATTTAAATAATTTAAAAGTTGAGCTTCATTTTGGCTTATTAGTTCCTCAAGGGCTTTAACCTCGACAATAATTTTGTTGTAACATACAAAATCCGCTTCAAACTTTTTTTCTAATGTTATGCCCTTGTAATTCAATTTTAATTTCTCTCTGCTGTTAAACGGTATACTCCTTTTTTCGAATTCCATCTCCAGACATTCGTGATAGACGGACTCCAGAAAGCCGCAACCCATCTCATTATAGACTTCAAAACATGCTCCAATAATTTTGTAACTTTCTTGCTCGTAAATTAAATCCATAAAGAATCTTTTTTTCCGCGAATCACGCGAATCTACGCAGATATTTTTTTCTTTTTTTTATTCGCGTCTATCCGCGTGATCCGCGGGCCAATATTTTTATCTCTGTTTTTTACCAATTGTAATCCGGCATATCCCAGTCCTTGATTATTTGTTTCTGGTTCTTCTTATAACAGTCGAAATTTTCGGCATATTCATTTTGACCCTCGCATTTTCCTTCTTTTATCATTTCCTTCAATTTTTCAAAGCCAGCCAGTAAGGATTCAGGGCGTGGCATACAACCGGCGATATATACATCAACGGGCAGATAGTAATCAAGACGATTGATAGTATTGTAACTATCCCAGTACATTCCTCCATTGATCGTGCAGCTGCCCAGGGCGACTACATATTTAGGGCCCTGCATTTGTTCGTAACTGCGGATAACTCTTTTCAATGTTTTTACTGACAGATATCCGGCTATCATAAAGACATTGGACTGGCGGGGTGTTGGGCGCCACTGGATGCCATAGCGATAGGCATCAAAGCGGGGCGTCATTAAAGGACGCATCTCGATCGCGCCGCAGCCAGTTCCATAACCCAATATCCAGAGTGATTCTCCCCGTGCCCAATTCATAAATTTTTCAATTATTTTACCTCTTGGGCTATGGACTCGGGGTTTGTCCTCAGAAAAATAGTCCTTCATTGGATCAACTTCGAATTCTTCTCCGTCCGGTCCAGTTACTTTTCGTTTTCTAAATTCTTCCTTTGTCATAAAATCCTCTGTTTTTTCCCCGCAGATCACGCGAATAACGCGGATAATTCTTTCTTTTTTAATTCTGGTGGTCTCGTAAAAATTTTTTGCCAAATTTTGGGTTTACACATCACTTTATAAGGTATTATTAATATAAAGTTTATCATTCTTCGACTCCGCTCAAAATGACGATGATAAGGTTTTTTAGGAGATCATTAATTCTATTTTTATAAAAATTTAAACCTATCATCATTTACTATATTTATATTATTTACAACTGATTCTTACTTATTAATTTAAAAAAGCATTCGCGTTCATCTGCGTAATCCGCGGGAAATACTTTCTTTATTACTGTGTTTTGCGGACACATGTCAACCAGCAATTAGCGTCGTGACAATGATCGCAATTATCCCTAAGGGTAAAGCGTATTTATACCACCAGCGGATAGAGTGATCGACCCTGAATCTGGGGAATACAACGCCCACCACCACTGACCACATATAAACTATAAATATTTTCAAAATAAGAACTATCCAGTTGGTAGCACCACCAAAAAACAGATTCACAAAGAGAATGGTTTTAGCCATTGGAAAAATTGAGCGGTTGGTCTGCATAATTCCCAGAAATGTGCTGTGATATTCTGTGGGCGGTCCAATTGGGATTTCCTGCGGTGCCAGAACTACATCAAAGGGAGAACGTCCCATTGCTCCTAGGAAAGCCAGCATAGCGAGAATAGTAAGCAAAGGATTTGTGACCATCGTCCAGTTGGCAATCCCGCCCTGCTGAGCAGCCACCATCTCGGTGATTGAGAGGGTATCATATTGAATTCCCACACCGATCACTGCGATTACCAGAGCGATTTCTGCCGCTGTGACCTGCGCCAGACCGCGGCTCACACCAATTGCGGAATAGGGATGTCCGCCTTCTCCGGCTCCCAGGGCCATTCCCAGCGAGCCAAAAAATATAAAATAGAGTACCAGCACAACATCTCCAGCAAAAGCAAAATTACTAAAATACTGGGAACCGTAAATAATTGGAATAAATAAAAACACTCCCAGACCACCGGTCAATCTGAACACGGGTCCCAGATAGAACATTACTCCGTGGGTAACATTTGAACGCATTACATAATTTTTTATCAAATCGATGTAAGGCTGATAGAAACGAATTCCATAGCGTTTGCCCACCCGGGCACCGATTTTCCGGACAATTCCCTGAATTAACATGCCTACATTAAAGATTATAAAAATTGTTCCCAGGGCATAGAGTATTTTAATTGGTTCAAAACCCATTCTTTATCCTCCGATAGTAAGAAAATAAACGACAACTATGAAAATTATTATGTGTAAAATATAGGTCTGTCCATCACCGGTATAGATGCGCCTGATAAAGCCTGCTGAGGAGTGAAAAATATCTGCCATTGTATTCCAGAATTTTGTGACGTAGGGCTGAGAAAGTGATCCCAGGGCTTTTTTATAATGAGCGAAAAAGTTGTAGCCTACGTGGGTAAGTTCCGGACGGGAAGGTCGCTCAGCAGCATAGACTATATTGAATTGTTTCACTTTTTGGGCTTTTCTGTTTAAAAAATATAGCCAGAGAAAAACAATTACAAATATGCCGCCGGTTATCATCATTATCAAAAAACCATTCCAGTGACCGTAGATTGAGTAGGCATCAAGATTCTCCCAGATAAGGGCATTTTCCGGTAGTATATCATTTAGCATTTTACCAACCGGGCCAAGGATGAACGCAGGATAGGTCGAGAACAGCATTATCGCGCCTATTAATATTACCTGTGGAATCAAGAACCATACCGGAGCTTCTTTTACCTGCCGATGTTTGTCCTTTAATTGCCCCAGAAATACAGCATAGATCAAGCGAAAACAGTAAAGAAAAGCGATCAAACCACCGATAATTACAATTACTCCCTGTAAATACCAGCCCTTTTCCAGGACAGCGTTGTAGGTCAGCCATTTGCCGGCAAAACCGGACAGAGGCGGCACGCCGGAAAGGGCAATTATCCCGATCAATACTGAAACAAAACTGAGCGGCATTTTTTTGATCAAGCCCCCCATTTCATACATATTTTTGGTTTTCACTCGATAAACTACTCCGCCAATTGCTAGAAAGAGGAGCGCTTTAAAGAGAAAATGATTCAAGGCATAGGTTATAGATGTCAGCCAACCCATATGCGACATCAATGCCAGACCGAATAGAATGTAGCCGAGATTGCCCACACTAGAATAGGCCAGTAAGCGTTTGGCATCCTCCTGATAGATAGCCAGTAAATTACCAATGAAGACTGTGATAGCGCCCAGCCATCCCAGGACATAGGGTAGATTAATTGATCCAAGATTGGCAGTCTGAATTGCGGCCATTAGCATTAACAAACCGAACATACCAGCCTTTGATAGGATCGCGGAAAGCATGGGCGATACATCGGCTTCAGCCTCGCCGTAGGCTCCCGGCAACCAGATATGTAATCCGATTGAAGCCATTTTTGTGAGAAATGCGATTCCAAGCAGTGCGTAGATAATGCCAGCCATACTTTCGATGTTTCCCAGACTCGAGAGAGCCATAGAATTGCCATTGACATAGTACAGGATTCCAAAACCGAAAAGCATTACAAAAGCGCCACCAATGGAAAACAGCATATAACTCAGGGCGTGCGGCTCAGATTTTTTACCCCGAATAATGAGAAAATAGGAGCCCAGGGTCATTAATTCCCAGGATGTAAAAAATTGCAATGTATTTTCAGAGATTAGCAGACCTGCCAGTCCAACATACATCATAACTGCTAACGGATAAAAGCCGGTTCGTTTACCTCTTTTGAAATACCCGGGAATAAAAAGCAGGACTCCGCCAGCAAGAAAAATCACTCCTAACATTACACGATAACCTGAGAGTTGAGGTATTATCAAATAAGTGTAGTAAGAACCAACTAATATGACCAGCGTATTTTTAATGGCAACCGGTAAAAAATCTATGAAAAATAGAAAAACTATGAATAAAACCGGTAAGTATAGAATGCTGAGGCTTGTACCCTGATTGATTAAGCGGGAAAGATAGCCGCCGCCTATTAAAATTGCTAATAGGTAAATTAAGATGGGGAAAATTTGGCTGATTTTGGCTTTTAACTCGGCTTTAAGGTCTGATTTTAAGACCTTGCCAAGCCAGCGAAATAAATAGATTGCCTCAAGGAATGAGCCCAGCAAGATTAATCCAATCCAGAAAAATAGCCCCTGATTGGCAAAGGTCATGACCAATTGCCATTTGGCGAAAAATCCGGGGAAGGGTGGAAGTCCGACTAAAGCGATCACAAACACGGCAAAAGCAAAGAGCAGGATGGGATTATTCCGTAAGGTGCTCCACTCTTCTAATTTTTCTTTCTCTACAACTCCGGATAACCAGAATAGGCCGGCCTTAGCCAGAAAGTGATTGATGAATAGACCACCGGTAGTTAGCATAACAATTTCAGAATTGCGAGCATATCCGGCTCTGACCAGTAATGCGTAGGCTGTGATTATTAAACCGATTTGGCCGATTGAAGAATATCCCAATAATCTTTTGGCGTTTTTCTGTTTCAATGCCAGCAGGTTAGAGAATGTAAAAGTAGCAAGCCCTATTCCTGCGGCTGTTAGCAGAAGTGTATTGTTAAGGAGGGGCGAAATTTTATAGAACACGAAAAGCATGGCTGCCGAGGTTCCGGAGGCGATAACTGCGACCACTCCGCTATCAACGGCTTCATAAGCGTCCAGAGCCCAGCCATTGGCCGGAAAGGGTTTTAGTTCTACTATCACTGCGATCATTAAAATAAAAACTGAAAGGAACACCGCCTGGCTGGAGGCGACATTTAGAGTTTCCGCCATCATTGCAATATTCAATACTCCGGTAAAGCGATAGAGAAAGATTGTGGCAATTAAATAAAAGGCTGATGCGATTCCACCGGCAATTACATACTTGAATCCAGCGGATATCGATTTCAAATTTTTCTCAATTGCTATGATGGAAACTGTGGCAATCGAAGTTATCTCTAAAAATACAAAAAGATTGAACATATCACCGGTCATTACCAGCCCATTGAGGCCCATTATCAGCATTAGAAAAAGGATCATTCCATATATTTTTTGGGATTTAAATTTGGGGAGTAAGTAGATTCCAGCCAGAAATCCAAGGGTATTAATCAAAAAAGTGAAGAAGGCTTCCAGCAGACCCATTTTGAGATTGATCGAAAAGGGTGGTTGAAATCCGGCTGTGGTAATTATCTCTGCTTCGGCTCCCTGTAGCAAGTGGAGAAGCCACTGACCCGAGATGAATGCCATAGCCAACAGAGCGCCATAAAAGATGGTCATAGCGACCGCTCTTCCGGCCTTATCAAAAAGTGATAATAAAAATCCAATACCAAGGGCGATTATAAATATGTAAATAGGACTTACCATTTCAACTCCTTGAAGTCACTTATTTCGAGCGAACCTTTGATTTCGTATAATTTGACTGCATAGGTCAACATCAGAGCAGTAATTGCCAGACCAATCACAATTGCTGTGAGCACCAGGGCAGAGGGGACTGGATCGATAACCTGCCCTGCACTTTGCACTGCTTGATTCATTATGGGAGCGGTGCGGTCTTTGATGTAGCCAATGGAGAGGATCAACAGGTGAATGCCGGTATCCATGATGGAGAAGCCGATAATAATTTTGATGATATTTTTTTGCGATAACATTCCCCAGAGACCTAATACAATAAGAATGATACCTAAAATAATTGTCAGTAGCATTTACTGGCTCCTTTGCATATTATTCAAAATACCAACCAGTTCAGCGCCAACTTTTAAGCCAATCAGGGTGTAGATCAGGGGGATAGCACCGGCGCTAATTAATTTGCCAAATTGCCCCAGCGGCAGGATGCTATTATCCAGAAAGCCGCCCGCCAGAATCAGACCCAGTAGCCCGATAATGACATAAAATGCGCCACTCAGGTCTTCTATCCAATGGAGTAGATTACTGCTTATTTGGGAATCGGCATTGGCCAGAACAAATAGTAAAATTCCCGATGCAATTACCACCCCTCCCTGAAAGCCACCTCCCGGGGTTAAGTGCCCGTGTAAAAATATGAATACTCCAAAAAGTAAAATAATGGGAAGTAAAAAGGCGGTTCCGGTATTGACTAGTTGGGAGGCTTCCGATCTTTTATGTTTGCCGGAGGACTTTCCGAGCAAAAAGCCAATTCCGGCCGTAGCGATAAATAAGACCGCAATTTCTCCTAAAGTATCGAGTCCGCGATAGGTCACAATTACCGATGTGACCAGATTTTGCCCGCCTACTTCTGCTGGACCCTTTTGGACATATTTTTCGGCTACCCGGGAAAGCTCAGCAAAGGGTGCAAAGTCGGTCATCAGGGGCAAAAGCATAATTACCAGCAAAGCCAGAATGATCAATGAAAATAATTTTTTTACCATTATTTATCTGCCTTTATTTTTCGAATTTTGTTGAGCGCATATAAAAACACAATAGTAGTCAAGCCTGAACCAATAGCAGCCTCAGTCATAGCTACATCCGGCGCTGCCAGTAAAATATAAATTATACTCGCCAGCAGACTAATAACTCCGGCAGCCACAATCGCAGACAGTAAACTTTTCTGATAAATCGCGATCAATGCTGCAGCGATCATAATCACTCCTAAAACCCCGATAAATATGTTTGTCATCTATACCTCCTGTAAATACTCATAATCTATTCATCCTCCGTTAAATCATCTTTGACCGTTTCTTCTGCCATTGGTATTTTGATTTTATGGGCAGCCCGGGCCAGGGCATGCGATGAGATTGGATTTGTAAACACAATAAATAGGATCAATAATATAACTCTACTCCAGATCTGACCTTTCGAGATATATAAAGCTGCTCCGATTAGAAACAGCATTGACCCCAGAGTCGTGGACTTGGTTCCGGCTTGCATGCGATTATAGACATCAGGCATTCGTAGCAAACCCAGGGCTCCCAGCAGTAAAAATATAGAACCAATCAATGCGATAATTGCTCCAATCATCACAGCCCCCTTTCAAAATATCGGGCAATGACGATTACACCGATAAAGCTGATCAATGCATACACCAGAGCCACATCAAGATAAATAATTCTACCCAGCCTGAGTGATAGAAATACGATCACAGATACCGCAATAATAGTCATAGAATCCAGGGCAACTATCCGGTCAACTGCTGAAGGTCCTTTGAGCATTCTGACAAAAGCCAGTAATAGAGCCAGTAAGGCAATTATTCCAGCCAAATTATAGATTGTATTAGCCAAAGATCACCTCCAAATATTTTTCGAATTTTGCAACAATTTCTTGAGTAGCGCCAGCCACATCTTCCTCCTTTATATCAATCCAATGGATATAGAGATTACCATTTTTAACTTCTGCAGTCAGAGTTCCGGGGGTCAGGGTAATGGAATTGGCCAGAACCAATTTTCCGATTTTGGATTTTAGTTTTGTATTAACTTTGACAATCCCCGGCTTGAGAGGTAATGAAGGCGTCAAAACTCGGCGGGCTACATCCAGATTGGATAGGATCAATTCTTTGGCAAATACAAAAATATAGGCAATTGAATATAGCAGGGCTTTAGGTGTTAGGTTGATCGCGGCCAGAACAGGTTCAAGTCGATAAGTTAAAATTGCTATGAGAAAAGAAGTGATCAATCCGGCAATTAACTCCTGCGTCTCCCAGGATGTTAACAAAATCCAGATTACCATCAGAATAATGAACAGAATAATTGAATGCTTAAAATTTTTCATTTTGCAACCTTTATAACTATAGATTACAGATACTAAATACTAAACATTTATATAAAAATCAAATGTAAAAGACGGACAATCAGGACAAACAATTTTTCATACAAAAGGAGATGACTTCTAATTCTTTGGCCAAATCAATATTGTGGACAAACATATTATTCTTTTTTGCTGGCAGTATTTCGGAAGTGAAATTTAATATACCGCGTACAATGTTAGGATCAAGCTGTTCCACAATTTTCAGAGTTTCAGAAGATGGCACAGTAAAAACCACAATTTCAATCTTATTTTTCTTAATATAATCATTTAATTGCGCCATGGGATAGATTTTGGTGCCGTCTATATATTTGCCAATTTTGTTCTCATCTATATCAAAGGCGGCTGTAAAATTGAAATTCACACTTTTGAAACCCTTATATTTGATCATTGCTGTTCCCAGGTTACCGGCTCCAATCAAAACTACATCCCGGTCTTTTGTAAGCCCCAAAATCTTTTTCAGGTTTTCAATTAATAC
>JAIPHI010000066.1 GCA_021735285.1 Fidelibacterota bacterium
GTTGCTACCCATATATAACCATCTTTACCCTGAACGATTGAACTAATGCCTGTTTGCGATAAGCCATTATGGCTTTGCCAGACTTGATGACTATACTGGGATAAAGATTTTTGAAAAGAGTTCGCTAATATTACCACAGGAATACCAAATAATAAGAGAGCTATTAATCCAAAACAATATCTAAACAGTATAATATTTTTAAATTTATTCATTAATTTAATTTTCATTGAAAGGCCCCATCCATGAATTTTCTGGTTAAATTAAAATATTCGTACGGAACAATCAATGAAATACAATACCTTCTGACTATTATTAAGCAAGATTTTTTTATGTCTCATTCCCCCCTACTTTATTTTTCCAGGAGTGATACCCAATCTGCTAATCGTTTACCCAGGCGGTTACCGGATTTTCTTTCGGACTCACTCTGAGGTTTTCCGGCTACAACAGAACCGTAATGTAAAGTCATCTTTTTGTCAACATAATCGGTTACTCCAAACACCAGAAAGCCATAATTGATCAAAATAGTTAAAATAGATTGACATGTAATTTCAGCACCACCGCCCCAGCCTCCGGATGAAGAAAAAGCACATCCAATCTTACCATCTATCTTACCCCAGAGTTCATCACCTAACTCATCCCAGAACTTTTTCATTTTCCAGGATACAATCCCCATATTTGTAGGTGAACCGACAGCGATCCCATCACACCAGATTATATCATCCTTATCTGCTTGCTGAATTGACTTTAACCTGATATCATGGTTTTGCGATTTGGCGCCGCTTGCCACATGCTCAGCCATCTGCCGAATATTGCCAGTTGCGCTATCATAGAGAATAAGTATATGTCCCATTTGATTCCCTCATTTAAAATTTTCATTACGTTCTTTGCGAAAAATATCAAAATACCACTGAGGATAGGGTTTATAAGGTTCGCTAATTTTGTCTAACGCCTGCATTTCATCAGACGTTAATTTTATTTCGCCGGCTTCTATATTTTCCTTTAACTGGGATGCATTTCTAACTCCTACAACTAAAGAAGTAAGGCCTTGTTTATGTAATGAATAACTCAAGGCTAATTGAGCAATCGTGATATTTTTATCCTGTGCCATTTCATCTAGTTCTTCAAGAATTTTGAACCCTTTGTTTTTGTCGAAAGGAAGAGCATCCTCAGGGCCTTTTAATCTGGAATTTTCAGGCCGCTTCTCATTATCACGATATTTCCCGGTAAGAAAACCACCATGCAATGGGCTCCACACCATAATACCCAGACCCTGATCTTCACAAAGTGGTATCAACTCCCATTCTATATCTCTCCCTACTAAAGAATAATAGGCCTGAAGGCTAATAAATCTTTCCCATCCAAAATTATCCTGAATTGCTAAGGCTTTCATAAGATGCCAGGCACTAAAATTAGAACATCCGATATAACGAACTTTACCATTTCGTATTAATTGATCAAAAGCGCTCAATGATTCTTCTAAAGGCGTCATAAAATCAAAGGAATGAATTTGATATAGATCAATATAATCAGTATCTAGACGTTTCAAGCTTGCTTCACAGGCTTCAATTATTCTACGCCGTGAGAGTCCATCACTATTTGGACCAGTTTTCATGCGAAAGCCACATTTGGTAGCAATTACTGTTTCCGAGCGCTTATCTTTAATGGCTTTACCCAACATTTTTTCAGAATTACCGTGTGAATAAATATCTGCTGTATCAAAAAAATTGACGCCACTATCTAAGGCAAGATCAACTAACCTGTTAGCCTGTTTTTGATCGACATTGGCAATGTGAGACCAGCCATCCTTCCCTGTCAAAGACATAGCGCCAAAACACATTTCCGACACTTCTAATCCGGAATTACCTAAAAATTTATATTTCATAAGATCCAACCTGTTGTTGTTTATTCATTAAAAAGTAAATTTGTTTTTTTAGCCGCCTCATCAAGCGCTATTTTTGGCAGTATCCCACCCTTTATAGATTTTTCAATTGCTTCTGCCAGATTCTGATTAAATTCTACTCGATTTTCAGCCGGCAATAATCGGGTGCGAGCATTATAGGACTGCTGTACAAAAGCTTTATATTTGGGATGAGTATCCAGATAGGAGTTATATTTTCGATCCTGTAAGACACTTTCTCTGGTGGGTAAATATCCTGACCGCATCGCAAACCTGGCCTGGATATCTGTTCGCAAAAACCACTTGATGAACTGCCAGGCTTCTTCAGAATATTTAGTTTGTTTGAAAATCACCAGATATTCTCCGGATAAATAGGTCATATTACCAGCCTGGCCAGCTGGTAAAGGCGCCACTTCCCATTCAAAATCTGTTATACTTCGATAGCGAGGTAGATTCCAGGGTCCATCCAGGATCATAGCAACTGATTGGGCATAAAATCCCATATCATGAGCTAAGGAAAAGCTCTGAAACTCCTGCATTTCATATAGGTCTTTCCAGAATTGGAGAGCATCTATACCTGCCTGACTATTATATAGGGCTTCGGTTCTGCTGCTATTCATCAACTCCCCGCCTGCCTGCCACAAAAACGGCGTCCATTGCAACACCATCCAGATATTATACGGGCCCGAAGCAGAAAAAACCGGAATATATAAGCCATATTGGTCCAGATTACCATCCTGGTCTTTATCTTTTGTCAATCTTTTCACATAATATTCAAGTTCCTCCCAATTCGCCGGAGCCCTCCGGGTTGATAGACCTGCCTTTTGAAAAAGGTCTCTATTATATACAAGTGCAAGTGTGGTGGCATCCATTGGTAAACCAAATATCTTTTCTTCAAATGTCACCGGAGATAAAAGGCCAGTTAATATATCCTTTAATATATCTTCGGAAAAAGAAGAATCCTTCTCTATAAAACTATCAAGATCATGTACAGCATCCATTTTGACTAATTTATCAACAAAATCCGCATGCACCCAGGCTATATCCGGCAACGTATTACTCTGAGCAGCCGTAATCAATTTTTGAACTAATGCATCACCAGTGGGCACATATTGTTCATTAATATGAATATCATAATTCTCTTTTTCAAACTCATTTACTGTTGTCTTGAGAGCACTATAAGTAGAAGCTACAAAACTGTGCCAGAATCGTATTTCAACATCCATATCCTCCTGACTCTCACTGCATGAGTGAAATAAAATCATATTGAGCAATAACAATATTAATAATCCGGGCCTGATAATATTTTGCGATATATAGCGAAGATCAGACTTTATGATAAAGATGCCCCTCTCGCTTTTTTCCATATAATGTAGTTTCAAACCAAACTCCATTAAGAGGTTCTTCCACACGGGGAATGTCGTGGTGATCACCTCTTTTAGTAGCGATACATGCTCCCGGTGCTAATTGATAAACAGTACCTTCAGAAACAGCTTTTCCTCTTCCTTCAACTATTATCCAGTATTCATCACAATCATGGAAATGATTATCGAATTTTGTATTGCGGGAATAATCAACAGGGTCGCCAGAATTTTTCGGACTGATACTTCTATTTAACTCAAAAACACCTCTGGTCCCGGTTTCAGAACTCCACTTCCCACCAATTATCACAATGGTAACTGGTAGTGAAACAGGAATTATTTTATATTTATTGGTAATGATCTTGAAATGTTCACCGGCTTTTGCAGAGACTTTATTATCCTTAAATTCAAAGCGGCTTTCTCCCTCAATAACAAACATAACTTCCTTGGGAGTAGTTTTCTTGCGATAAACAGGATTGTCAGATTTCAATCTCTCTATTTGATAAAATTCAACCTCAGCCCACTCAGGGAATTCCTGCTTATCCATTTGTATCAGAGGCATTTTTATTGCTTCTCACTCTTTAACAAATTCTTTACCAGACCTACGACTTCACCTGCATTATTAGATTGGCCCTCAGCGCCAATGTCATCGGCAAATTTTTTGGTAATGGGTGCACCTCCGATAATAATTTTATTATCTAACCCTTCTGATCTTATAAGTTTTATTGTTTTTCGCATATTTTCCATAGTTGTGGTCAATAAGGCCGACATTCCAATTATTGCATCGGGATTTTCTTTAGCGTTCTCAATGAATTTTTCAGGATCTACATCAACGCCAAGATCAATTACTTCAAATCCGCCCCCTTCCAGCATCATCCCTACCAAATTTTTACCGATATCATGCATATCCCCCTGAACAGTTCCCATTATCACAGTTCCAACTTTTTGGGAAGGTTCTTTCACCAGAAGTGGCTCCAGCATGTTTAACCCACCTTTCATAGCCTTGGCTGAGATCATCATTTCAGGAACAAAATACTCCCCCGAAGAGAACTTCTCACCAACAATATTCATTCCACCAATTAAACCTTCATTCAAAATAGTTTTCAACTCTATATCTTCTTCCAATGCTTTTTCTATCAGGTCTTTAACCCCGGGTTGCCCAACCATATCCGGAGGATAGGGAGCGTCAGCATCAAGATGACCTTTTATCACTGCATTCTTTAATTCTTCCATTATACTCATCATGTAACTCCTATTTATTTTCTAAAATTATACAAACTTTAAAATTATAAACCATACTCTTCAGGTAAAAATTTATTTGCCAAAGGGCCGGATTTGATATTTTCCAGTAATTGTGATTCATCTTCAGGGATAGTCTCCAGTTGAGTTTTCATTAATCCCAGCCAGCGTATATCCCCCTTATTTAAATTAAGTTCCTTATTATTATAGGCTTGCTCGATTATTTTAACTGTTTCCCGAGCTGATTGAATCGTCATAGCCAGTGGAGTTTCGCATTTTACTAATTTTTCCGCAATTCTAATAACCACTTCAGGGCTTAGAACATAAGCTTGTGGATCGAGGTGAAGGTCACTTTCTATCAACATTTTACGATAATTCTCAGAGTAATCATTTCCGGCCTCGATAGCAGTATTATAGAGACGACAATCATATATAAGTTGTTCCAAAGAAACAACCGGAGCATTAGCACTTAAAAGTCGTACATTCTGGACCGATTCATTACTCCATACATCACAACAAGCCCCAGCAATATTACCGACTGTACTTAAATGAGCACAGGCACTCGAGCGACCTTCCATCGAAATTGGTATTCCGCATAAGGCCTTCAGATAGGGACCTTCATAAGCACAATCTTTTGTCGGACCCACAGCCCCCTCCAGATGTCCTTGTAAGGTTCGAGCTACAGAAGCTACCCGATCAACTGCTGCTAATACCCGGGGGATCATTTTCTTTTCTGCCAGGACCATAGCAGTATTTGCAAACCCACAGGCTGTATCTCCAGCAGGAATGACATTATATTTGTTAGCAATATCTACAATGTGACTCCATAAAAATTTCATGTCCCGGGCTCCAAGGCTTCCCAGAGCAAATATTAGCCCTGCTAGATCACCCTGCATCAAGGCTTCATCATGAATTTCTTTTCCACCGGTTGACTCAATAGACAACATATCAGCGCCAGCTTCTGCACACAACTCGAAAGAGCGATAGGTTTTATCCCAAAACTTGCCATTACGCATGCGGGGTGGACGCTCAGCATCGCGAACATCGACCGGAGTCACCCGAAGAGCCGAACGTAAACCATCCTTTTCATAATAATTGTCTAGAGTATTTCGCAATATTTGAGTTATTTCGGCTCCCCATTGTGGATTCAACGTCATGGGTGGTAAAAGTTCAAATTCAACAACAATACCTGATGTTTCCAGAACCACTGCTCGCTGGCAGATTTCCTCGATTATAGTACTATATTGGTTGCGAACTTCCTGCCATGTATCCTCCTCGACAGTCATGGAGGGTAGCGTAAAGTTGATCTCGGGATATACCTGTCCACCTCCAATTACCAGGCCTTTCCCACATTCTACAGGATGAGGGGCTTTGCCAAAGGTTAAATCATTCTCATCAGAAATTACAAGTTGCTTAATTTTCCTATTTTGTTTCATTAGTATTGCTCCAATTTTTATATTTTATATTTTTCTTTAGTGAATTTCTGACCTGTCATCTCTCTATATATTATTAATTAGCAAACTTTTGTAAAAAGATTAATGTTATCCTATTAGGATTCTAAAATTAAATTTCTCGATTTCTCTATTTTATTTTTATTGAGATTCAAAATTTCCAATCCAGTTCTGGAGAAATTTGATTCCCACTCAGATATCTTATTAAACGGTCGAGTAAGTTAACTGAATAGGGGTCTTCCGGGTAATTTTTTAAAATATTTAATGTACAGATCAAGAGAGTTCCGGGCCCTGCTTTAATTTGAACGATATAACCTGAATTAAGATGTAACCAACCTACATACATACCGGCCAGTACATCGGAAAATTTGCCACCCGGAATATCAGAAACTACATAATCCGGTGAGGCATAGGCAGCCTCAAATCCAATATGACGGTCAAAAACAAATCCTTTAAAAAGTGGACTTGATCGTCTTACCCAGTTAAAATTGGAGGCCCAATTACCATCGTATCCCTCCTCTTCACGGGAAACTAGCTTGTAAGGGAAGCGATCGCTAAGGGCAAGTGAGTCAGTAACCAGGGCTAATACCCGCCCACCGTTCTTTAAATAGGTTAGGATTTTTGAATCAATCTCATTGGTTAACGTGATTTCATTGGTTACCTTTTGAGAAGAAATATTATAGCCCCGGCGCTCCATTTCATTCTTCAATTCATCCAGATTATTAGCTTGATCATAAATATTGATAGATCCTTCTGTAAAGGGATTCAAAGTTGGAAAAACAAAGACTTCACACCAATTTTCAACATCCGAACCTTCTCCATTATTGCTTAATTTAAATGTAAACCTCAACTTTTGCGGAAATTCGATTTCCGGCACTTTAGCGGTTACAACACCGATCTTTTCAGTAAATTTATTGTTAACCGGCTTTACTTCTATTGCTCCGTTTTCACCCTGGCTATTCTCCCAATAAAGTTCACCGCCTGTATGCTGCTCCTCACTATATCTCGAGTAACCAATATCAATGCGGATGCTATCTCCTTCCCGATATGTATACCGCTCCGGCTGAGGAAGCAAAACCTCCTGTCCCTGAATCATTTTGAATTTTTCGGGATTCACTTTTGGATTACGCCACATGTCCAGGAGGCCATTACATTCCCAATTTATATCAGTAAACTCAGTAACAACATAACCCTGAATCTCTGATTCTCTCCGAATTCTTTCAATTTCATATTTCAATGCTGTGAATTGGGCTTGCTGGCTCTCTTGCGCAAGGTCATTATAATTATTAAAGATCTCTCCGTAGCCAAATTCATCAAATCGCTTCCTTACATTTTTAGGTAATGTCACTACCCTGTCCAGAAAATCCCGCTCAAACCACCACGGCGTTTCATCCGGTAATTGGGGTAAACCCCAGTTACCAAATTCAGAGATCATTAGAGCTTCCTTCCCTGTTTCCTCAGCATCTCCAAAGGGACTGAATAACCAATCAGGTCGCCTGGCGACTTCAGATACTGTTTCGTCGAAGCGAGCTCTATTCTCAGGTATCGCCCAGTATGTATGATAATCGTTAATTTCCGTTTTAAGATGAAAATTTCCCCAGCAAGCACTATTATCAACAATGACTCGATCTGGAGCCATTTGTTGGGCTCTGTTATATTCTTCTTTAAGCCACTTTCGTTGATTTTCCTTTTGCATATCCATTCCCCAGCTTTCATTGATCAGACTGATAATTACCAGGGAAGGATGATTCCAGTCCCGGGCCAGCATTGCGTCAAAAGTCCGGGAAGCTCTTTGGGCAGCATCAGGACTAAAAATATCCCAGTTAGGTATTTCTGCCCACACTAGCAGGCCTTCTTCATCCGCTACTTTTAGATAACGTTCATCAGGAATCTTTATATGGCAGCGTAAGAGATTTAACCCTAGGCTTCGAGCTGTTCGAAATTCTTCCCGCAGATACTTTTCAGAAGGTGTGGTATAATTTGTTTCGGGATAAAAATCCTGATCCAGGGCACCAATAATATAGATTGGCTTTTCATTAAGATAAAATTTTCCATCTACTACTTCGAACTTACGGAAACCAAAACGTGTTTTGACCACATCATTTCCATTCAAATTGGCTTTCACTGTATATAGATGGGGATGTTGCGGATGCCAGAGTCTGGGTGCTTCAATCTGGCCTTTAATGTGTAATATTGAATCATTAGGATGTGGGGTTAATTTTCTTTGAAACATTTCATTATTGTCAGGGCCGAAAATACTGATAAAAAGTTTATCCTCGTTCTCCTTATCTTTCACCGGGCTCAATTTAATGTCAAGATCGAAATCACCATTAATATCAGATGTGATCCTGATATTACGAACATGACGCCTGTTACGAACATGTAGAAACACGCTCTGCCAGATACCGCCTGATTGAACATACCAGTTCTGCTTACCATGGGGAATGTGCCAATAGCTAATTCCCTCCGTTCCCTCTTCAGTATCAGCCGGATCAACCACTCTGAGGAGAATGGTATTTCCTCCCGGCTTTACAAAATCTGTTACATCAAATTCGAAAGGAGTATAACCGCCTTCATGCTCCCCTACAAATTCACCATTTACATAGACTCTAGCTAAATAATCCACTGCTTTAAATTCGATAACTATAGATTCATTACTATCAAATTGTGGTATTATCACACTTTTTTGATACCAGACAATTCCCTGATAATCCCGTAAGTCCGGATATTGAACCTGCCAGGCACCGGGAATATCCGCTGAGCGCCAGTTGGCCTCCTCCAAAACAGTACTGGTATCATAAATCCCAGCACTGTCAATAGAAAATTGCCATTCGCCATCCAGAGAAACAGTGGCCTGCCCTGAATTACAAAATAGTAAACCCATATTGATCATGGTAAAGATCACTAATATTTGAAAATTATTTAAATTTCGCATAGATATCTTTCATTGTTGAGTTATATTTTTTCTTCCAAATTTGGGCTAATTTAATTTCCCTGTCCCGCTTATCATATCCTATCGAACTAGATGAACGTCGTTTTCTGTACCAGTCAATAGTAGCCTTCATCCATTTATTAAATGAAGTAGAATGAAAATTGAGGTCCTTTTTAATTTTCTCCAGACTAAAGACTGCTGTCCGCCGTGTATTAAAGGGAAAAACATCTCCGGCTCGTGACTGGCTCACAGGTAGTTTATCAAACATAGCCTGATCGATATGCACAATTTCTGGTGTTTTATCCAATAATTTCCCTAATTTTTTTAGATACGTGTTTAAAGTATATATTTCTTCCGAAGCAACATTATAGGCCTTTCCAATTGTATCTTCTTTTTCTATTACCTGTGCAAATGCGTTAGCCACATCTTTCACATATATCTGTTGAAAAGCATAATCTCCGCTTCCAGGAACTAATAATTGTTGACCATCCAGGATACGCTCTATCCAAAACCAGTCTCTCATAGTTGGATCACCAGGACCAGAAACAAATGTAGGACGCATGATCGTAACCGGGAAATCATCCGGATGATGAGCTTTCTTGAGTATTTTTTCACAATCTCGTTTATTTATCCCGTAATTCATACCAAAAGAATTGCGAGGAAAATAATCCATTAATTCTTTCTGATCCTGATCTTCTGTAACCGGGCACTGTACATTATTAGAAACCATGTAAACTGATACTGTACTACAATGAATGAAGCGACCAATTTTTCCTTTAAAAACATCTATTGCCATTAGCGATTGTTGAGGCAAATAAGCGATCATATCATAAGCTACATCAAATTTTCGACCTTGCATTAAATTTATCAGATCCTCTTCATTGTCCCGATCTCCGTTAATTATCTCAATATTATCAGGAAGTTTTATACACGGCCGGCTTTTACCGCGGTTGAATACAGTAACTTTGTAATTCTGTTTACTTAATTTTCGCACCAAATGACTACTAATAAAACCGGTTCCACCTAATACTAATATATCCAATTTATAACACCTTAAGTTATTCTCTGTAAAATTATTTTATCCAATTTTTGCTATCATTAATTATTTGATCCGCTTCATTTTGAGAATCTACCATCGTGCTAATGAGTAAACCTTTATGAGATAATTTTCTTAATACTTTTTTTATTTTCTTTTTATCTATCCAATGTAATATCAGTTTTTTACCATGAGATTGTATCTTTTCATATAGATCAAACCATTTTTCAGAACCCACTCCCGGTTCTCCTGCTCCAGGTACCCATTGAATTCCATCCAGTTCTTAAATTTCTAAGAGATGTTTCACATGGACCAGCTGTCCGGGTCCATCAAGATGATAAATGGTCTGGTCCAAATACCTGGACTGCTTTTTAATATCCGGTATGACAAATTCCTGAAACATATCCGGAGAAATCATAGCTGAAAAATCCGATTGTAGATCAGAACCTCGCCCAGGAAACCATACTCCCATCCATGTTATACTGCCTGGCTGGTACCGGGAACAGATTTGATAAAGTTCATCATAACATTGAAACCAGATATCTAAGATCTTTTCGCAGGCCTTTTTTACAACTTTTGGATTTTTTATTAGATCCGTTGATAAATTTTGTGTTCCTCGTAGAGAAGCAAGAATATTGAGAGTTCCATTTAGATCGGTAATACTTGTAAAATATTTCCCTGAACTATAGCGACCGGCTTTGCGAGTTAATTTTTTAGTTAGCTGCCACCATTTATCATTTTGATCAAACTGTAAATTTAATATTTCATCCCAGCTCAGGTCTCCCCTCTCTTCAATCCAGATAGTTTCCTTTTTAATTTTAAGTTCACATCCCAGATAAGTGGCAATCACTCCCGGCCCTAAATTTACCCAAAACCGGGGAATAGCTTCTCCTCCAAAATAGGTTTGTTGACAATATTTTTCGAACTCCTCAAATGCCTTATCAGGATTATCCAAATTGTGAGCCAAAGTAACCCACTCATTGTAACTATGATCGCTTATTACTCCTTTACGGGGAGCATAAATCTGTAACAAAGGCCTGGCCAAATGCTTATCATTCCACCAATGCCTGTAATTATCCAAAGTGGTCTTTATATTTGATTTATATTCTGGTCGCATAGTTTTTTATTTTAGCAATAACATTTTTTCAATCCGAGTATGATTCCTATATTTCAGACGATAAAAATAACACCCACTAGCCAACTGATCAGCCTGAAAATTCATCTGATACCTACCAGCAATTTGCTCTCTATCCACCAGTGTACTGACTTTCCGTCCAAGAACATCCAGAATAGTCAATTCAACTTTTCCGGCCCGGGGAAGAACATAGCTAATTGTGGTGGTTGAATTAAATGGATTAGGATAATTTTGTAATAATTCTAATTTTTCGGGAATTGTTAACTGTTTTGATCCCTGCTCAGTACCAACTACCACTGTGGAATCAGCAAGAAGAAAAAGAGAAGTGCTATAGCCCGGAATCGACATATTTACATTATTTAATTGTTCTGGCCTTCCAGAGAAAACTCTCCCACCTATCAAATCTGTTAAATAATAATCACTTGTCGAGTCAAGCTCCATTTCACTGATAGGTAAATCGAGAGTAATACTTTTGCTCTTGCTCATCATATTTACTACGCCAAAAAGATTCTGATCCTCCTTCCAGCGATGAAAAGCATAAGCGTTTTGACCCGGGCTGACATTAATTTCTTTAAAATTTTTGCTCCGCAAAGCAGAATATTTTCGTCGTAAACGAATTAATTTCTGGTAGTATGGATAAAGCCCAAAATCATCCTGGGAGCGAATTGAGCTTCCCCTCCGGAAAATTTGATAGGTCATATACGGATGGTCAGGATGGCCAATCTCCTGACCATTATAAATCAGTGGAATCCCATTTAAAGAAAATACCAGAGCGGCTACCATTTTTGTACGAGCAAGTCCATGATTACGAATAAATGGGATCATATCATTATTTCCCATATAACGTAAGATTTTGGCATTCTCTACATAACCCTGGCCCTGATTATTTATTGCTTCCCGCAAACGAGTAACCCTTTTCTGAGGGTCGCCTGTATTAAATATTGTATATTGATCATTACTACTCCAATCTGCATAATCGGTTGCCCAGTACCATTGTGAAACCCATTGTTCACCAGGTGCCCAGTCATAGGCCAAATCGAAACGCTCATCAAAAACCATAGGCCAGGAAGCTTTGTCTTCAGCCAATAGCATTAGCTCCGGCTTGGTCCGTTTAAGAGCGAGCCGTAAATTTTGCGTAAACTCCGGCCGCCGGGAATTAACTCCCCAGATTGCATCAAACCGATAACCATCGATATCAAACTCCTCAACCCAGTATTTACAGACCGTTCTCATCCAGTTCCGAACTGCGGGATTTTCATAGTTTAAATTAGGTAGATCATCCCAAAAATAATTAATAAATTCTTTATAATAACTGTAATATTGGGAATATGGTGCATTAATATGCTCTCTCTGATAATAATCATAATATAGAGAATTGGTACCATTTTGGATTGTATGCTGGGCATAGGGATGATAAATAGAGGTATGGTTGAGAATAATATCAAAAAGAACCCGCATCCCCATTGAATGGACAGCCTCTATAAGAACTTTTAATTCCCTTTCATTCCCATAATCGCGCCGGATTTTAAAATAGTTGGTGACATCGTAGCCATGTTCACCCCATTTCGTTCTATATACTGGCTGTAACCAGATGGTATTAACCCCAAATTCTCGCAGCTCTTCTAATTTATTCAGAATATCTGGAAATCTGCCGTCCATAACAAAGGAGTAAGGCGTTATTTCATATATTGTTGCTGAATCAATCCAGGCTGCATGTTCATGACGGATATCAAAAGATTGGATACTATCTTCTGTCACTGTAATACAAGTTCTGGCTCTGGTAGTATCTCCATTAGAAGTTATTCCCCTTAGATCAAAGTAATATTCACCCACAGGAACCTGCTCGGGTATGTCAATTGAAACTGATGTACCGGTAGCTTCATTCATCCC
>JAIPHI010000067.1 GCA_021735285.1 Fidelibacterota bacterium
CCAAACTGTTTCACTCTGAGGTTCTACTCCTCCCACTGCACAAAAGATTGCTATCGAGCCATCCAGAACCCTGAGTGACCGTTGCACTTCAGCAGTGAAATCCACATGTCCCGGTGTATCTATTATATTAATTCTTTTATCCTTCCAGTAACAGGTCGTTGCTGCAGAGGTAACTGTGATCCCTCTTTCTTTTTCCTGTTCCATCCAGTCCATCGAAGCATTGCCATCATGCACTTCACCCATTCTATGGATCTTACCGGTATAATACAATATCCTTTCTGTGGTAGTCGTTTTGCCGGCATCAATATGAGCCATGATTCCAATATTTCGTATATTTTTAATTTCGTTCTTCACAGTTATTATTTAATCCTATTACTTATTATGCAAAATGAGCAAAGGCTTTATTGGCTTCTGCCATTCTATGCATTTCTTCTTTCTTTCTAATAACGGGACCTTCATTATTGCTGGTTTCTACAATTACATTTGCTAAACTTTCTTGGGTACCTTGACCAGTAGCTGCACGAGCAGTTTTTATGATCCATTTTGACGCTATAGCAAATTTTCTGGCTTCATCTACCTGAACCGGTACCTGGTAGGTTGCCCCACCCACTCGCTTGGATTTAATTTCAACGGAAGGAGAAGCATTTTTTATAGCTTTATTAAAGACCTTAATTCCGCTTTTACCAACTCTATCTTCTGCTATTTTTAAAGCATCATAGAATATATTGGCAGCAAGTGTTTTTTTACCGCCTAACATAAGATAGTTGATAAACTTACTGACTTTTTCGCTATTATATTTCCAATCGGGTTGTAAAAAGTCTTTTACGTATCTTCTTCTACCCATTAATAATCTCCCCAATAATTACGATGGCTTTTTAGCGCCATATCTTGATCTACTTGTCTTTCTATCTTCTACTCCGGCAGTATCCAGTGTACCGCGGACGATATGATATCTTACACCTGGCAGATCTTTTACACGGCCACCTTCAACAAGAACAATTGAGTGTTCCTGCAAATTATGACCTTCGCCCGGTATATAGGCATTTACTTCCCTGCCATTAGATAATCTAACTCTGGCAACTTTTCTTAATGCCGAGTTAGGTTTTTTTGGTGTAGTAGTATAGACTCTGGTACAGACGCCTCGTTTTTGAGGACTACCTTCCAGAGCTCTGGATTTACTTTTCTTTTTCTCTTTTTTTCGACCTTTACGAATTAACTGATTAATTGTCGGCATATTAACTCCATTGACTAAAAAGCCCCAAAAATTATTGTTAATTTAACTCTAATGCAATCATTTTTTCGCTATTTTTTGATTTCTTCCAGTTCTTGTTTTTCCTTATTCTTTTTCTCCTGGACTTCAGCCCATTCTTCAGTTTCATCTTCGGGCTCAAGAACTACAAGATTCTCATATTTTCTTTGACCGGTACCGGCAGGTATCAACTGACCAATAATCACATTTTCTTTTAATCCGATTAAATCGTCTCGCTTAGCAGCAGTAGAAGCGTCAGTTAACACTCTAGTAGTTTCCTGGAATGAAGCAGCAGAAAGAAATGATTCCGTGCCTAAAGAAGCGCGGGTAATACCATTCAATTTTTCACTAAATCTTGCCGGTCTTGTAACTCTGGCTTTGGCCGGAGCTTTATCTTCTTCCTTGAGCTGTCTATTATATCTGGTAAACTCAGTTCTATCGACAATATCACCAACCTCCCAATCCGAATCTCCAACTTCAACAACAACTACTTTATTTTGGATTTTTTCATTGGCCTCAGCAAGTGCATTTTTGGAAATTACATCTTTTTCAAGAAGGTCTGTATCACCAGGATCCTGGATCACAACTTTTTTCATCATCTGTCTGATAACAACTTCAATATGCTTATCATTAATTCTAACACCCTGTAAGCGGTAAACCTCTTGAATCTGATTTAACAGATAGTCTTGTACTGCTCTCGGATCTTTAACTTTCAGAATATCTCTCGGTGATACCGGCCCTTCACAAAGTCGATCACCAGCTGTGACACGATCACCTTCATGAACAAGGACATAGCGACCATAAGGCATCTTATATTTTTTCTTTTGACCTTCTTCACCTTCAATAATGATTCTTCTTCTACCCCGCTTGGTCTTACCATACTTGACAACACCATTAATTTCTGTAATAATAGCAGGATTTTTCGGTTTTCTGGCTTCAAACAATTCTGCCACACGCGGTAAACCTCCGGTAATATCAGATGTCTTACCGGTCTCTTTTGGTTTTTTAGCCAGGACATCACCTTTTTTAACCTTATCGCCTTCTGATACTTTAATCATTGCTTCGACAGGTAATAATCTACCTCTATGAACTACCTCCTCGCCATTCTCTTTTGATACAATATCAATACGAGGTGCAATCTTTCTGTCTTT
This sequence comes from Fidelibacterota bacterium, assembly GCA_021735285.1. Classification (GTDB taxonomy): domain Bacteria; phylum Fidelibacterota; class UBA2242; order UBA2242; family JAFGTP01; genus JAIPHI01. Next base: position 2,401 of record JAIPHI010000067.1, read on the forward strand.
AGCTTCAATTACTTTAGCAGATTTATGACCCGATTCATCTGCCTCAATACGATAAGTAATATCTTCAATCATATCTTCAAATCTAACTTCTCCGGAATGCATGGCAAGAATTGAATCCGAGTAAATATCCCATCTAAACAAAATATCATCGACTTCAACCTCATCATTTTCGTCCACTAAGATATGAGCACCATAAGGTATATTGTAATTCGAAGTTGCTCTATTATTATCATCAACAATGCTCAATTCCGAATTTCTGGAAAGTACAACTTTATACTCCTGATCTTTGCGATCAACAGCCTTAAAATCTTTTGTAAATCTCACTTTTCCGGCAGTTTTGGCTTTCGTCTCAGACTCTTCTACAACTCTGGCTGCTGTACCACCTAAATGGAAGGTACGCAAGGTCAACTGAGTTCCCGGTTCTCCAATAGCCTGAGCAGCTGTAATGCCTACTGCTACACCAATGGTTACCATTTTATTAGTCGATAAATTTTTGCCATAACATTTAGCACAGACGCCATGTCTGGATTCACAGGTGAGGACAGAACGAATTCTAACATTTTCAATACCTGCTTTTTCAATTTCCCGGGCTTTCTCTTCCGTTATCATTTGACCAACTTCAACAATCAACTCATCTTCTTCGTCAGGGTGATAAACATCTTGTTGTGCTACTCGACCTTCAATTCTCTCTGCAATACTTTCTATAACTTTTTCTTCTTCTTTTATCGCCTCGGCTTCAATTCCTGCAATTGTTCCACAATCTTCTTCATTAACAACTACATCCTGTGAAACATCGACCAAACGTCTGGTTAAATATCCAGCATCAGCTGTTTTGAGTGCTGTATCAGCAAGCCCCTTTCTGGCGCCGTGAGTAGATATAAAGTATTCAAGTACTGTCAAACCTTCCTTAAAATTAGAGGTAATAGGTGTCTCAATGATTTCTCCGACAGAACCACTCAATGACTTTTGCGGTTTAGCCATCAGACCCCGCATTGCAGCCAACTGTTTGATCTGGTCCGTACTACCACGAGCACCGGAATCAACCATCATATTTAACGGATTAAATCCCTGGTTTACCTTTTTAAAATTTTCTGCCATAACACGTGATAATCGGTTCGTTGTATGAGTCCATTCATCAATAATTTTATTATATCTTTCGCCTTCAGTGATAACGCCTTTTCTATTTTTCTCCTGAATATCTTCAACCCGATCAAAGGCTTCTTGTAAAATATCTTTCTTTTCTTCAGGAACAATGACATCAGACATGGACATTGTTATGCCTGATTTTTCAGCGTAACCAAAGCCCTGCTCTTTGAGATCATCTAGAACTTGAACTGTAGTTTCATTGCCTTTCTCTTTATGTACCCTTCCAACAATACCTTCCAGGTCTCTTTTTGTAACCAACTGATTTACATATTCGAAATCATCAGGTAAAAAGGAATTGAAAATTGCTCTACCGGCTGTGGTTTCTACTACTTCATCTTCTACTCTAACTTTTATTTTTGCATGCAATTCAATTTTATCAACAGCATAGGCTTTATGAACTTCATTTAGAGAAGCAAATACTTTTCCTTCTCCTTTCACACCATCTTTTTTTCTGGTTAGATAATAAATTCCCAGTACCATGTCCTGAGTAGGTAAAGCAATCGGATTTCCATGGGCAGGATGTAAAATATTGTGACTTGATAACATTAGTGTCCTGGTCTCAACAATAGCTTCTTGAGAAAGAGGGACATGCACAGCCATTTGATCACCATCAAAGTCGGCATTAAAAGCAGGGCAAACTAGTGGATGTAAGCGAATAGCATTTCCATCAACCAGAACTGGTTCAAAAGCCTGAATTCCTAATTTGTGCAGAGTAGGGGCTCTGTTCAGCATGACAGGATGGTCTTTTACCACATAATCGAGGAGACGATAGACTTCTTTATCCCTTCTTTCTACCATATTTTTAGCAGCATTAGAAGTCTGCGCAATGCCTCGTCTGACAAGTTGATGAATGATGTGGGGTTTAAATAGCTCAATTGCCATTTTTTTGGGTAAGCCACATTGGTGAAGTTTCAATTTCGGCCCCACAACAATTACTGATCGGCCACTATAATCGACCCTTTTCCCCAGTAAATTTTGTCTAAAACGGCCTTCTTTTCCTTTAACCATATCACTAAGACTTTTAAGTGGTCTTCTGGTACCACTCCGTACCTCTGTTCTTCTCTTGCTATTGTCAATCAGAGAATCAACTGCTTCCTGAAGCATTCTTTTTTCATTACGCAGAATGACATCCGGAGCATTAATATCCATTAGTTGTTTGAGGCGATTATTCCTAATAATTACTCGTCTGTAGAGATCATTCAGATCACTGGCAGCGAATCGCCCTCCTTCAAGAGGTACCAGGGGTCTAAGGTCAGGAGGTATCACAGGTAGAATCGTAACTACCATCCACTCTGGTTTATTTTCGGGTTTATCATCTTCCGGCAGAAAGGCTCGAATTACTTTTAGACGTTTTAAATAATTTCTTTTTCTGGTTTTAGCTGTAGTTTTATCCAGTTTCCTTTTGAGTTCTTTATATAAACTTACAACATCAAGATTTTTTAATAATTCCAATATAGCTTCGCCACCGGTCTTCGCAATAAAATAGTCGCCTTCCTCTTCTTCATCTTCTTCAAAGAGTTCACTGCCAGTAGGTTTGCCATATTTTTCCATATGCTCCAGGTATTCTTCTTCACTTATAACAGACTTATAAGACAAATCGGATTTGCCTGGATTGATAACTACATATTTTTCATAATATATAATTTCTTCCAGAGGTTTAGTCTTAATGCCTAAAAGATAATACAACTTGCTGGGTATGGATTTTAAAAACCAAATATGAACACAAGGTACAGCCAGGGCAATATGACCGGTTCTTTCTCTTCTCACTTTCTTACGGGTGACTTCTACACCACATCTATCACAAATTATCCCTTTATATCTGATCCGTTTATATTTACCACAATGGCATTCATAATCTTTCACCGGTCCAAAAATTCTTTCACAAAACAATCCATCTTTTTCCGGCTTGTATGATCGATAATTAATAGTTTCCGGTTTTGTGACTTCACCTCGTGAACGACGGAGTATGGTTTCAGGAGAAGAAAGGTGAGCATATATTTTGCTAATTGAGCCTGATTTCTTTATTTTGTTGTCTTTATATTTATTATACATACTGATTGCTTAGCCTCCTAAAATATTAGAGCTTATTTGATATCGAGTTCAATGCATAGTCCTTGTAATTCTCTTACGAGCACATTAAAGGACTCAGGTACACCAAACTTCTCAATATTCTCACCCTTAACTATTGAATTATAGGCTCTTGAGCGGCCTTCGACATCATCGGATTTAATTGTCAGCATTTCCTGTAATGTATAGGCAGCTCCATAAGCTTCCAGAGCCCAGACTTCCATTTCACCTAAACGCTGACCACCGAATTGTGCTTTTCCACCAAGAGGTTGTTGGGTAACAAGTGAATAAGGACCTGTGGAACGGGCATGCATTTTTTCGTCAACAAGATGATGAAGTTTCATCATATAGGTATAACCTACTAGAATATCATCGTCATAAGGCTCACCGGTTTTCCCGTCATACAGAGTCCGTTTGCAATTTTCCGGTAATCCAGCATCTTTCAGTTCTTCCTTCACTTCATCATAAGAAGCGCCATTAAAGACTGGAGTCTCGTAATTAATATCCTTTTCATAACCAGCCATACCTAACATTGCTTCATAGAGCTGACCTAGATTCATTCGCGACGGTACACCAAGCGGATTTAGAATAATATCTATTGGGGTGCCATCTTCGGCAAAAGGCATATCTTCTTCAGGTACGATAATTGAAATGACACCTTTGTTTCCATGACGTCCGGCCATCTTATCACCAACTTTAATCTTTTTCTTATCAGCTATATAAGCCTTGGCAAGCTGAATAACACCCGGCTGTAAGTCATCACCAACTTTAATTTTGTAAATACTTCTCTCAGCTTCTTCATCAATATTTTGTGAAATTTTAAAATAGTTGTTAAATAAATTCTTGACCTTTTCATTCACTTTCTCATCTTCAGTCCAATCTGATTCCAAACTTAAAGCATCAAAATTGAGATCCCTTAAGCGTTTCTCAGTCAGTTTAGTACCCGCTCTTACTTTTGTCTTCGTTCTACCCAAATTTTTAATAGAACGTGCTTTTTTATCTTTCAGAAGTCTCACCAGGATCTCATTTCTACGTTTTGTAAGGGCAGCATGTCTTTCAGAGGTTTTTTTACGAATCTGTTCAATTTTCTTTTTATCCTTCTTCCTGGTCCGTCTTGTTTTTCTCTGGAACAATTTAGTTCTAAGAGCAATACCTTCAACTCCAGTTTCACCTCTTTTGGAAGCATCTTTCACATCACTTGCTTTATCTCCAAAAATGGCTCTTAGTAATTTTTCCTCAGGTGTCGGATCGGTTTTTCCTTTTGGGGTTACCTTTCCTATTATTATATCATTATCAGAAACTTTGGCACCTTCCCGTATAATACCATCTTTGTCCAGATGTTTGGTTGCTTCCTCACTCACATTGGGTATTTCCCGAGTAAGTTCTTCACGGCCTCTTTTAGTATCTCTGACCTCAAGTTCAAATTCTTTAATATGGACTGAAGTAAAGACATCATCTTTAACCAGTCTTTCACTAATAATAATGGCATCCTCAAAATTGTACCCGCCCCAGGACATGTAAGCGACTAGTATATTTTTACCAAGGGCTAATTCTCCATCATCAGTACTACAACCATCGGCTATAACCTGGCCTTCTTTAATTTTATCGCCTTCTTTAACAATCGGTCGTTGATTAACCGAAGAGTCCTGATTCGTCCGGGCGTATTTCTCTAACTTGATTAATTCTCGACCCTCATTTTCATCGAGTTCTATTTCCTCTTTTTCTTCTGATTTAAGTACAATATGAGAGCCATCTACTTCTTCTATAACACCATCTTTCGGAGCAGTTACAGCTGCATATGAATCCTCCGCAATTGTACCTTCCATGCCTGTTCCAACTACTGGTTTTTCAGGGAATAGTAGAGGCGTTGCCTGACGCTGCATATTCGATCCCATAAGAGCTCTATTTGCGTCATCATGTTCAAGAAAGGGTATCAAAGCGCTGGAAGCGGAAACCAGCTGCTGGGGTGAAATATCCATATAAGTAATATCATCAGGATTGACCACAGGCACTTCGCCTTTTATTCTTGCTCGTACAGTGTCATTGACAAAATATCCGTCTTCATCAATTTCAGCATTAGCCTGAGCAATCATCTCTCTATCTTCATCATCAGCAGATAGAAAATGGACCTCCTCGGTCACTCTTGATTCTCCATCAACCTTTTCAACTTTACGATAGGGTGTTTCCAGAAATCCCAGATCATTGACGTGAGCATAAGATGCCAGCGATGTAATCAAACCAATATTCGGGCCTTCAGGGGTTTCTATTGGACAAATTCTACCATAGTGAGTATAATGCACATCTCTTACTTCAAAGCCAGCTCTTTCTCTGGTCAAACCACCGGGCCCTAGAGCAGATGTTCGCCGTTTATGAGTAGTTTCCGCGAGAGGGTTGGTTTGCTCCAGATATTGTGAGAGTTGACCAGTTCCAAAGAAAGTATTAAGAACTGAAGTTATAATTCTTGAATTAATAAGATTTTGAGGTGTTAAATTTTCTGATTCCCTGAGATTCATCCGTTCTTTAATAGTTCTTGACATTCTATTGAGAGCGATATTGAACTGATTTTCCATCTGCTCACAGATTGTCCTCACTCTCCTATTTCCGAGATGGTCTATATCATCGGGGCCTAAATTTCCCCTTTTCATTTCGATAATATGTTTAGTAATCTCTATAAAATCATCTTTAGTCAAAACCTTATCTTCGACAGGAACATCGAGGTCAAATTTTTCGTTCATTCTATAACGACCAACCCGACCCAGATCATATTTTTTAGGACTAAAAAACATCCTTTCAATATATTTTTCTGCTGTTTCTATATTCGGTGGTTCCCCGGTTCTTAAATTTTTATATAGAAAGTAAAGGGCAGATTCTTTATCAAAGGTTGCGGAATCTTTTCTAAAAGTACTAACAAAGACCTGCCTAACTATATCATCTTCTATAGTAAAGACAAGGATGGACTCGATATTATGTTTCTCACAAATTTCCAGAATTTCATCATCGACTTCTTTGAGCTCTTTTAGATCATAAACGACTTCGCCTGTTTCCGGATCAACTAAACTATCAGCTAATACTCTACCTTTGGCTTTGTTTCTGGCTCTTTTATTATCTACATCAATTCTTTCACCAGCATTCAGAAGTGATAAAATCTCTTCATTGGTTTCATAACCAAAAGCCCGTAATAATATAGTTGCAGGGAATTTATGTCTTCTATCAATAACAGTATAAATAATATCCCGATGATCAACTATAAAATCAACCCATGATCCTCTTTTCGGAATTATTCTGGCAGTGTAAATTGTATTTCCACTGGAATGTGTACCTTCATCAAAAAATACTCCCGGTGATCTCTGGATCTGACTGACAATAATTCTCTCAGCACCATTAAAAACAAAAGTGCCTTTTTTCGTCATATTAGGAATATTACCGAAAAATACATCCTGTTCAATACCAGTAGAGTATTCACCTTTTTCCGTATCTTCTTCCCTGACATGTAAAACTAAACGAACTTTAAGAGGAACAGTATAACTTACTCCTCTATCAATACACTCCTGCACATTATAGCGGGGTTGTCCTATAGTGTAGTATTTGAATTCCAGCATATAATTACCATGGGCACCTTCTATAGGGAATATATTGTTAAAAGACGCTTGCAGACCAATATTAGTTCTTTCTTCTGGAGGGGCATCCTTTTGTAAAAATTCTTGAAAGGATCCCTTTTGGATATCCAGAAGATGTGGAATTTCCTCTATCGAAGAAACTTTTTCAAAGCTGTATCTTTTCGTTTCTTCATTATAGTTTGAAGTCAACAGCGTTCTCCTTTTTTTTAAAATATAATTTAAATACAATGACAGGCACCCCTTAAATCACTTTAAGGGGGCCTGAGAAAAATAAACTTTAAAAGTATTTAATTACTTTAATTCTACTGTCGCTCCGGCGTTTTCAAGCTTCTCTTTCAATTCTTCAGCATCTTCTTTGGAAAGACCTTCTTTAACAGGATTGGGGGCTTCATCAACAAGGGCCTTAGCTTCTTTTAGACCAAGATTTGTAACTGAGCGGACCTCCTTAATGACCTTAATCTTCTTGGAGCCTGCTTCTTTTAATATTACATCAAATTCAGTCTGTTCTTCTTCAGCTTCTTGTTCACCACCTGCAGCCGGTCCGCCAGCAACTGCCACCGGTGCTGCTGCTTCAACATCAAACTTCTCTTCTATCTCCGTAATTAATTCGGAAATTTCCAACATATTTGCGTTTTCAAGATATTCCAGAACGTCAGCTCTTTTTATTTCAGCCATGTTCTATAACCTCCTATTTAATCTATATACTTATTATTCTATTCTTCTTTACTATCTTTTAAAGCCTTTAAGACATTAACAAAATTGCTCATTGAAGCATTTAGCGTTCTAACCAGTTTTGCCATTGGAGCATTTAATGTGGCCACAAATTTACTCATCAATTCATCTCTTGTTGGCAGATCTTTAATTTGATCTACTCTATCCTGGCCAAAATATTCATCCTCAAAAATACAACCAGTAATTCTAAAAGTTTCCAGTTCATTATCTTCTGCGAATTGGGTGATAAGTTTAGCCGGGATAACAGGATCATCATAAGTAAAGGCAATCGCCATTTGTCCGTCGATCAATTGATCTACATCCTTATATCCTGCTTGTTCAGCGGCTCTTTTGGTCAGAGTTACTTTAGCAACTTTATAATCTATATCATTTTTAAAGAATTCTGAACGCAGATTGTTCGTCGTTTCAACGTCCATCCCCTTGTAATCAGTAAAATATATGGCTTTGGCTTTTGCAAACTTCTCATTTAATGCTTCAACAAGTTTGATTTTTTTTGGATTTGGCATTTTATAGTCTCCGGTAATTGAAATTAGGCTACAAAGGATTTGTTAACTTTTATTCCTGGTCCCATTGTAGAGCTCAAAGTTATTTTCTGCAGATAAGTGGATTTCAGGTCATTTGGCTTTTGATTCATGACAACTTCCAGAAGTGTTTGGATATTTTCCCTCAATTCCTCCTTTGAGAAGGACATCTTTCCAACTGGAACATGAAGTACACCAAATTTATCTACTTTGAATTCTATCTTTCCTGCTTTCAATTCTTTTATTGTCTGAGCAACTTCATTGGTAAGCGTCCCGCTTTTTGGATTGGGCATCAGGCCTCTAGGTCCTAGAATCCGTCCTAACTTCCCTATATCTCCCATAGCATCTGGAGTAGCAACTATATAATCGACATCTGTCCAGCCATCTTCAATTTTCTCAATATACTCATCAAGTCCCACATGGTCAGCTCCTGCTTCCTGAGCTTCATCGACTTTTGATTTTGTCATTACCAGAACCGAAACTTCCTGTCCTGTACCATTAGGAAATACGACACTTCCTCTTACATTTTGCTCGCTATATTTAGGATTCACTCCTAAATTTAGATGCACTTCAACCGTTTCATCAAAATCTACAGTTTTTATATCCTTTAAAAGGTTAAGAGCTTCTTGTATCTCGTATTCTTTAGTTCTATCTATTTTTTTATTATTTTCAATAACTCTTTTTGATTTTTTCATAGAGTTCTTTCCCTTAATCTTTTACAACTAATCCCATATTACGGGCAGTTCCACCAATAATTTTCATTCCCTGTTCAATGGTATGAGCGTTCAAATCTGGCATTTTAGTCTCAGCTATTTCTCTCAGATCCTCATGAGTAACAGTACCAACCTTCACCTTATTCGGCTCTCCCGATCCTTTTTCAATTTTTGCAGCTTTCTTTAATAATACAGCAGCCGGAGGAGTCTTAGTAATAAAATCAAAGGAACGATCCTTATACACAGTAATTTCAACCGGTATTATCAAGCCCTGTTTTTCCTGAGTCTTGGCATTGAAGGCCTTACAAAATTCCATAATATTCACGCCATGCTGACCAAGAGCTGGCCCTACAGGCGGAGAAGGGTTAGCTTTTCCCGCTTCTATTTGCAGTTTTATTGTTGTTTGTACTTTTTTTGACATTTTATATTATCCTATTTCTCAAGTTCTACTTGTAAAAAATCGAGTTCCACAGGAGTTGGTCGTCCAAAGATACTCACATTGACCTTTAATTTCTTTTTATCTTCATTGACTTCTTTTACAACTCCTTGAAAATCTGCAAATGGTCCATCAACTACTTTGACAGGATCCCCCATTTTAAAAGGAACCTTTACTACTTCGCGACCATCTTTCTTTTCAACTTCTCCCAGAACCCTCTTTACTTCTTCTTGACTGAGTGGTTGAGGTTCATTCTTAGGTCCAACAAAGTTCAATACTCCATTTATATTTTCAATAAAGTAGCGAGTCTCTTTATTCACTTCCATATGAACAAGAATGTATCCCGGGAAAAAAAGCTTATTCTTGATTTTCTTTTTTCCTTTTTTCATCTCAGCTATCTTTTCAGAAGGTACAAGGACTCTATCTATCTCTTCTTCAAAGCCCTGATTAGCAGCTTCAACTTCGATAGCATGCTTTATTTTTTTCTCTCTTCCCGAGTAAACTCTTAATACATACCAATTCATAATATTCTACAATATTAAATTTATAAGTTTTGAAAAAATTGTATCAGCTAAAAATAGGAAGATTGTAAGTAAAATAGACAACGATATAACTACAGTAGTCGAACTCTTTAGTTCTTCCCACGACGGCCAGGAAACTTTCTTCATTTCAAAGACAACATCTTCTAGAAATTTCTTTATCTTTTTATACATTGACTAGTTCCTGTTTTTACTCTGATAAAAAGAAGGTTTGAGCAGGTGAGGCAGGACTTGAACCCGCAACCGTCGGATTTGGAATCCGGTGCTCTCCCAATTGAGCTACTCACCTAATCTCATTTTACCTTTTTTCCTTATGAATAGTGCGCTTATCACACCATTTGCAATATTTCTTATATGAAACCCTACTACTCTGATTTCTCGGATTCTTTGTAGTAGTATAGTTCCTTCTATTACATTCTTCACATTCTAATACAATTTGCTTTCGCATTATGTTCCTGCTTATTCTTTTATTCAATAATTTCGGTTATTACACCAGCACCAACTGTTCTGCCACCTTCACGAATGGCAAACCTGAGACCCTGTTCCATAGCAATCTCTTCTATCAAATCAATCTCAAAAGTCACATTATCACCGGGCATTACC
>JAIPHI010000068.1 GCA_021735285.1 Fidelibacterota bacterium
AAAGCCTCCTGACTGGATTGGAAGCATTGCTTGGCTCTCTTTGCAGCATTTTTGCGCCGCATTAAAGCTGCGTTGCCACTATATTTACGCTGTCGATATTTATATATGATAGTTCCAAAAATAATAACAAGAGAAGTCAAATTGATCATCCAAAACCAGAGATAATCAAAGAAATGTTTATCCTTTTTTTGCAAATCAGGGCCTGCTGTATCTATATAACGAATATCTTTCTCGAGGATTGCAATCTCATCACGGCTATAACTGCCATTATCCACACTCAATTCTTCTTGGCCAGGTTCAACACTGATCCGGAACGAGTTGGTGCTCTTAGTGATATACTTTCCCTTTTCATTATCAAAATAGGAAAATTGGTAAGAGGGAATTGTGAAACTTCCCGCTTCCCTAGGGATAATTACATACTTATATGTTAGTATGCCATGTAAGTCCTGACCCACTTTTTTCGATTCTCTATCAATTTTAGGCTCAAATATTTCACAATCAAAATCAATTGCCGGTTGTGTTAGTGAAACAGAATTAATATGACCTTTGCCTTGCACCTTATAGCTCAGAGTAAAAGCCTGATTCTCGGTTACTTCATTGGTATCCACATCTGCCGAAATATTAAATTGACCAACACCTCCGGAAAAACTAGCCGGTTGCCCCTCAGGCAGGGGCTTAACATGAATTTTTTCCACTGGAGATGAAAGATTCACAACTTTCGTTCTCGAGAAAAAAGGATCGTTGAAAAAAGGATCATTAAAAAAATCATCCAGTCTATTGCTTCTTTCAGGATCTGGTATTTCTATTTTTATCTGCATTGGATCGATTTCCAACTCTCCTGCTTTGGTTGGAAAAAATGCAATTTGCTGAATAACAGCCCGATTATATTGTTTCCCATTGATATTGATTTGGGTCACATCCGGTCGTTGGGGGGATTTAAACTCTTCTACCCAGAAATTCTTACCTTCAGGTAATTTTACTCTTGCAAAATTTTTAATCTTAGTTCTAAAATAGAGCACAAAATTAACATTGATTTGTGCGCCATTATAGACTTCCTTTTTTGCTGGTTCCGCAACAAATATTACATTTTTACCATTGCTATCAATGTTTGTATCATTTTGTTTATTCTGAGATTTTTGTTGCTGGGGTTGAGAACTGACTGTAAGCACCACTTCATTGCTGGAATAAACATTGCCTTTATATTTTACTTTAGCAGAGGGGATCTCAATTTTCCCACTTTTCATAGGGGTCAGCCACCAGCTAATACTTTTGCTGGCATTCATTTCTCCGTTTATGATCTGGATTTGACTAGATTGAGATGGCCCACTTCTGATTTGTAGATCTTTAAAATCAGGTCGCTGTACATCTATCCCCCGAGCTCCTTTTATTTCCAGAGTGTATTTAACAATGTCATTCATAGAAAGATTGGTTTTATCCACATGAGCCGTAACCTCTACCTGTACGGCCTGCAGATTAAACATGCCAATCAATAATAAAATTAATATAATTGCCTTTTTGCCCATGTTTACCAATCTTTTTCCTTCTTGGAACCTGAATGTTTGGCTTTCATCCGTTTCTTCATCATTTTCTTTTCCTGCTCCTTAAGTGCGTTGAGAATGCGGACTGCTCTTTGTTTCTCTGATTTTTTCATTTCCTCTTGTTTGCTTTTACTACTTTGATTCTTGTTTTGTTGTTGCTTTTTCTGCTGTGATGGCTGCTGTTTCTGCTGATTTTGATTGTTTTGTTGCTTCTTTTTCTGATCTTGTTCTTGTTTGTTTTTTTGCTGTTTTTGATTCTGTTGTTTTTGATTTTGTTTTTTATCCTGGTTTTGTTGATTTTGCTGGTTGTTTTTCTTTTGCTGTTGTTTTTGTTGCAATCTATGGCGGGCCAGTTCAAAATTATACTTAGCATCATAATCATCAGGATTCACTTCCAGACTGCGTTTATAAAATTCCATAGCCGCCTTAAAGCGCTGCTTTTGCATCAGTGCGTTACCGGCATTATAGAGAGCTGCCGCTTTCTTTTCAGGATCTTTATTGGCTATAGATTTTTCGAACTCTTTAAGCGCTTCTTCCAGATTGCCTTTTTTATATAAGGCAGCGCCTTTGCCAAAATGTAATTCCGGCCAATCAGGATGTTTTTCAATGATTTGATTATATTTATCAATAGCCTGATCATATTTACCTTTTTCATAGAGTTCTTTTACCTTATCTTTCCCAAAAAGGCTAAAGCTAAATATAATAACAAATAAAAAATGATATTTGAATGTTCTCATGCTTTATTTCCCTCCGGATTTATAATCTAAAAGAGGAACTCCAAGGCTAATTACAAGAAATATTAGCCCCGGTAATAAAAAAGCCTGATATCTATTTTCATAATCCGTGTACTTATGAGTTTTATATTCCTTCTTATCTAATCCTAAGATCTTTTTATAGATTTTATCAAAAGCATCATTATTATTGGAAAGCTGGGCATACTCCCCATCAGTTTCCCGGGCAATTTTTTTCAGTGTGCGGGATACAAGTCTGGTGGTAACTATATTACCTTTCTTATCCTTTTTATATTCTCCGGTTTTTTGGCCCTCGTTATTTATTAATGGTATGGGGGCTCCACTCTGAGTACCAACCCCTATGGAATATATGACAACTCCTTTATCCTTCGCTTTTTGAATAGCCTCATCAATATCACCTTCATGGTCCTCCCCGTCGGAGATGACAACAATAGCCCGGTTCTTTTCACTCTCTTTTTTGAAGGCCCCCAATGCTGTTTCGATAGCATCGGCAATAGCTGTACCCTGCGTTGTAATTACACCCGTATCAAGAATATCGAGAAATAAATTGGCAGCACTATAATCCAGAGTTAAAGGACAGTGTAAATAGCTGATTCCTGCAAAAGCAACCAATCCGATCCGGTCACCCTGTAATTGATCTAGAAACTTACTGACTCTATATTTTGCTCTTTCTAAACGGCTGGGTGAAACATCTTCAGCGTCCATGCTTTTAGAAACGTCCATAGCAATGATTACATCAACACCTTTCCGCTCTACTTCCTGGATACTTTGACCAATTTTTGGGCCGATGAGGGCAATACCTAGTAATAGCGAAGCCACAACAAATAGATTCTGGGATATCTTACTAATGCGAGGGCGATAGTTTTCCAATAATTTCCCAACAAGTTCAGAGCGGGCAAATTTATTAAGGCTTTTCTTTATTTTTTTTCGAGAATAAAAGATAAGTACAGCAATCAACCCGACTAATGCAAAGATCCAGATGTATTCCAGGTGAGCAAATTTAATCATCAGGGAATTTGCCTCCATATTGAATTTTCAAAAATTCCAGCCATTAATAGAAGAAAGATACCAGGCATCAAGAACCAGAAATATTTCTCTTCATAATTGTAATACTTCTTAACTTTTATCTCAGTTTTTTCCATCTTGCTAATTTCTTTGTAAATATTGAAAAGACTTTGTTTATCTGTGGCTCGAAAATATTTACCTCCTGTTTGTTGAGCAATCTCCTGCATCGTCTTTTCATCTATTCTTACATCAACCAGTTGGGTTACTGTGCGGCCGCCATAGGTTTTTACAGGAATTCTGGCCTTACCTCTTTTTCCAGCGCCAATTGTGTAAATCTTAATGCCATATTCCTTAGCCAATCCAGTCGCTGTTGCCGGATCCAGCTCACCGGCATTATTCCTACCATCCGAAAGCAGGATCATAACCTTACTTTTAGCATTACTATCTCTCAATCTATTAATTCCGTGGGCAATCGCCATTCCAATGGCAGTTCCGTCAAATTTTCTTTCCACCGGTTCGATTCTTTGCATAAAATTTTCCAGTACATTATAGTCCACCGTTAAAGGACATTGCAGAAAGCTTTCGGCTGCAAAAGTGATCAATCCAATTCTATCATTAGACCTACCCTGGATAAATTTCAGCCCCACTTCTTTGGCAGCCTCCAAGCGATTGGGTTTAAAATCCAGGGCTTTCATAGAACTTGATATATCAATCACCAATACAATATCGATTCCCTCGGTAAAAAATTCCTGCTCAGTATTAACCTTGCGCGGTCGGGCTAAAGCCAGAACAAGCAAAGCAATAGCAACCATTTTTACTCCAAAAAGAGTATGCTGTTTCCAGCTTTGATCCTGCCAATTTAATTTTTTAAAATATTTAATTGAAGGAAAACGAATAGCAGCTGATTTTTTCGCCATCTTCCTTCTATACCAGTAAATCAACCCCGGTATAATTAACAATAAAAATAGAAAATAGGGCTGATTAAAATAAAACATTTTAATAATTCCTTCTCTGATTGTAACTATTTCAAGCCAACTCTGCTAAGATTAAGCAAGGTTTTAACAAATAGAGTTAATTTTTGTTTCATCTTAACCTGCATAATACTAGTTAGTAATGATTGCTTTGCTTTGAAGGAAAAGAGTAAATTTAAATTTTTGAGATACTTTTTATTGGATATAGTTTTTTTCCAAAAAGTCACCTACCTGAATGAGGTCCTGCTCTTGAAAATCAGGGGCGATAATTTGCCCACCAATAGGAAGGCCATCCGCATCATTACCTAAAGGAATACTTATAGCCGGTACTCCCGCCAGATTGATAGGCACTGTATAAACATCGCTGAGATACATAGCCAATGGGTCTTCCACTTTGCCTCCGATATCAAAAGCAGTAGTCGGAGTTGTGGGTGTAAAAATAACATCTACTTCTTCAAAAGCTTCTGTGAAATCCTCCTTGATCAAACGCCGAATCCGCTGAGCTTTGTCATAATAGGCCTCATAGTAACCAGATGAAAGCACATATGTACCCAGCAAAATTCTTCGTTTCACTTCCTGACCAAAACCCGCATGGCGGGTATCCCGATAAACTTCCTGAAGACCGGCTTCTCGCTCGCTTAATCCGTATCGAATCCCATCATAACGGGCTAAATTCGAGGAAGCCTCGGCAGTAGCAATAATATAGTAAGCTGCAACCGCATAAGAGGTATGCGGCAAACTTATGGATCTTATCTCGGCTCCGGATTTCTCTAAAAATTTAATAACATCCTGAATACGATTATTGATATCTTTGTTCAAACCTTGATCAAAATACTCAGTGGGAATACCAATGGTTTTCCCCCGGATATCTTTATCAACATAGTTAGTATATTCAGGAACCTCGATATCAACTGACGTTGAATCATTTTTATCATAGCCCGCAATCACTTCTAGTAATCTGGCAGCATCTTCTACACTTCTACCAAAGGGACCTATCTGGTCTAAGGACGAAGCAAAAGCGACCAGACCATACCGGGAAACACGGCCATAAGTTGGCTTTATACCCACGATACCGCAAAAAGCA
The DNA here is from genome assembly GCA_021735285.1 of Fidelibacterota bacterium. Classification (GTDB taxonomy): domain Bacteria; phylum Fidelibacterota; class UBA2242; order UBA2242; family JAFGTP01; genus JAIPHI01. The sequence continues at coordinate 5,351 of JAIPHI010000068.1, forward strand.
GCTGGTTGTCGTATGGAACCGCCCGTATCAGAACCCAGAGCAACATCGACCAGATCCCCGGCTACAGCTGCAGCCGAGCCACCACTCGAGCCACCTGGCACTTTTTCAGTATTAGAGGGGTTCAGAACATTTCCAAAGGCTGAGTACTCGGTAGATGAACCCATTGCGAATTCATCCATATTGGTTTTTCCCACCATAATGCCGCCTGCGTCTTTAATTTTGTCAATCACAGTGGCATTGTAGGGAGCAGTATAATCCTCCAATATTTTTGAAGCACAGCTTACAGAGTGACCTTTAATATGGATATTGTCCTTAATCCCAAGCGTTACTCCCGCCAGCCTGGATTTTTCATAATCCTCTTGTTTTACCCTACTCTTCAGTTCTTTTACACTTTCCGGCAGAGTAGATAGGAAGGCATTATAGGGATTATCCTTTTCTATTATTTGTAATTTTTGGTCTATATTTGAATATAATGTATCAAAATCCACTGATATTATTCCTGCTTATTTTTTTTAGTTGAAGGATTCTCTTCGTCCTGAATATTGTTTTCAGCTTTATCCTCCTGTTCCTCTTGAGGATGATCATAGCCATTATCCTGCTCAATTTGCTCCCCGGAGGAATTAACGGAGCTCTCAATTTCATTCTGAATATCACTGGTAGCTTTTTTAAATTCTTTTATACTTTTACCTATACCTCTTGCTAATTCCGGTAATCTTTTAGCCCCGAAAAATAACAAAAGAACTATTGCTATTATTATTATTTCAAAAGGTCCTAAACTTCCCATAATTACACCTCTTTAAGTTTTTATCTCCAATTTTTTAGGAGATAATATGCTGTGCCGAGACCGACCAGACTTATTAAATTCACTTTCAATGTAAAACCGATAGTTAAAGAAAACATCAATAGATCGATTGCTGCCGGACCAAGAGCGAGTTCTATAGATCTCAATAAGACCTCTTTCACAACTCCTTCCGGAAGACCTAATTTTAATATTTCTCCTAAAAGCGAACCTATCATTGCTCCTAAAAAAAGAACTCCAATTGCTGTAAGAATACGTTTACCTGCAGAGTTCCGCTTTTTCATATTACATCTCCAACAAAGATTTAAAAACTTCCAGTCCATCCGTTGATGCCAAAATTTTCTCCATAGCTCTTTCCGGATGAGGCATCATTCCCAGCACATTTCCCTCATCATTCAAAATTCCTGCTATATTGTTAACAGAGCCATTAGGATTGGCCTTCTCAGTTATATTACCATCTGCATCACAATATTTAAAAACCACACGGCTCTCTTGTTCCAGCTGCTCGATCACTTTGTCTTCAGCATAATAATTTCCTCGCTGATGAGCAATTGGTAATTGGACAACTTGATCTTTTTCAAAGCGGGCAGTAAATAGTGTATCATTATTAATAACCTTAAGATTAACATCATCACATCTAAATTTAAGATGGTCATTGGGGATCAAAGCTCCGGGTAATAGATCTGTTTCAAGCAGAATTTGAAACCCATTACAGATCCCAATTACCGGATTCCCTTCTTCTGCATACTCTTTTACTTTTTCCATAATAGGAGAGAAGCGTGCAATTGCACCGGCTCTTAAGTAATCGCCATAGGAGAATCCACCCGGAATGACGATAGCATCATAATATCTAAGTTTTATATCTTTATGCCAGATAAACTCGGCATCTTGTTTAAGAACTTTTTTAACACCATAATAGGCATCATAATCACAATTTGACCCGGGGAAAACCAGGACGCCAACTTTCTTCATTCTTGCTCCTTTTCAATTTTATATGTATAGTCTTCAATCACAGGATTTGAAAGTAATTTATGACATACTTCATCGGTTGTGTTTTCGACTTCGGATTTTTTTAGATCAGCGGGAAAGGTCAACTCAAAATATTTACCCGATTGTACATTTTTAATAGAATTATAACCCAGAGAACGTAAAGCATTATTGATAGTTTTTGCTTCCGGGTTTAAAATCCCTTTTTTATATTTCACAATTACTTCGACTTTATACATGTTATTTTCACCTTTCGTTGTAATGAATATATTGATTATCCTTTGCTCTCACCATCCATTTTATAATATTATTAATTACATACAAACTCATAACTGGAAATAATACATAACCCTTAAAAATTACAAAAAGTATAAATAAAATGATAACAAACAAACTTCTTAATGTTATAAACCAATTTTTACTAAATGTGATTTTAGGAAATGGCGTAAAAGGGATATTACTAACCATTAAAAAAGAAGCAATTAGTATCAAGGCTATAGCTGCTTCCGTATTGCCATGTCCTCCGGAAATAGTAAAGCTAAACCAAATAAAAGACCCAACTGTTAAGGCCGCAGCAGGTACTGGTAATCCGGAAAAGTCATTATCAGCACCAGAATGAGTATTACTATTATATTCTGCAAGTCGAATAGCTCCAAAAAGTAGAAAGATAAAACTGATCCCCATACCCAAAAGTCCCAGTTCAGCCAGATATATCTTGTAAATCATGAAAGCCGGAGCTGCACAAAAACTAATGAGGTCTGCAAGCGAATCGAATTCCTTTCCAAAAAGTGATTCACGGCCAAGAAAACGAGCGATTTTGCCATCCAGGGTATCCAATATTGCACCCACGAAGATAAACAAAAACGCAGCCAGGTAATGCTCATGCAAACTTTTAATAATGGCCAGGAATCCAAAAAAAAGATTCAAAATAGTTACTAAATTGGGTATATATCTCTTTTTTTCGGTCACCTGATACCTCATCCAATTTTTGCTAAAACTGTTTGTCCGGCTTTTACCTGTTGGCCTTTGACACACTCTAGTGTACAACTTGCCGGAAATTCTATATCTACTCTCGAACCAAGTTTTATCATGCCATAGCGCTGTCCCGCTACTACCTGCATATTAGATTTAAGATTATTCACTATTTTCCTGGCAAGTAAACCGGCTATCTGAATTATTTTTACTTTTATTTTATTATTACTAATAGTAACCTCGCTTTGTTCATTTTGTAGATGACAATTGGGGTTAAAAGCAGGTACATAACGTCCCGGAGTATATTTTTTCTCAATAACCTTGCCCGTAATTGGGATTCTATTGACATGCACATTAAATATACTCATAAATATGGCAATTCTGGTTTTACCATCTTTTATTATAATGCTGGTTACTCTCCCATCTGCCGGGCTTAAAATATTATTCTCTTCGTCAGGAGAACTCCTCTCCGGATCTCGAAAAAACCAGACAAGCAAAAGGAATAATAATAATCCCGCCCATCTCACAATTTTCAAAAAGCCAAATGGATAAAAAACAGAAAGCAAGAAAACAATGACGACCATTATAAAAGCTGTAATTAATAGTTTTTTGATTCCTGAAGCCAAGTATAATTTCCATTTTTTAAATATCTATTGAGTACTTTTTTTATATCTGTCGAAAATATAATCTATCCGTTCGAGAATTTTTTCCGAACTGAAATGTTGTTCAATTTCTTTTTTTTCTAAGTACTTTAATATTTCATCATCTTTAAGGAGCAGCTCTTTAAAGTCATCTCCTTCTCTCCAACACTGCATCGCATTGCGTTGTACCATTTGATATGCTTTTTCCCGGGTCAATCCTTTTTCTACCAGAGCAAGTAAAATTTCCTGAGAATATATAAGGCCTCTGGTCTGTTCTAAATTTTTTTTCATATTTTCCGGATAGACCATAAGATTATCAACTACATTGATCGTCTCCCGCAGCATAAAATCTATTGTTATACAGCTATCTGGTAAGATTACTCTTTCCGCTGAAGAGTGCGAAATGTCTCTTTCATGCCAGAGCGGAACATTTTCCATGGCAGTCTGGGTAAAGCCCCTAAGTAAACGCGCCATACCACAGATTCTCTCTGTTTTGATCGGATTGCGCTTATGAGGCATTGCGGAGGATCCTTTCTGACCTTTGGAAAAATATTCTTCAGCTTCCAGCACTTCCGTACGCTGCAGATGTCTGATTTCTGTAGCAATTTTTCCTAAAGAGGCACCCAGTAAAGCGATAGCCGAGACAAAAGCTGCATGTCTGTCTCGTTGAATTACCTGATTACTAACAGGCGCAGGAGTTAAACCCAGATTCTTACAGGTCATTTCTTCAACCTCCGGCTCCAGATGCTGATAAGTGCCTACAGCCCCTGATATCTGACCTACTTTAACTTCTTTCAGAGCCTTTTCAAAGCGGGATAGATGTCTTTCTATCTCATCGCGCCATAATAAAAGTTTGAGACCAAAAGTAATGGGCTCAGCGTGGATACCATGGGTTCTCCCTATCATGAGCTGGTCTTTAAATTCTTCTGCTCTTTTTTCCAGGACTTCTATCAGCTTATTTATTTTTCCCAGAATTAAGTCCCCTGCTTCTGCCAGCTGCAAAGCCAGAGCCGTATCCAGCAGATCAGAAGAAGTCATACCTTTATGAATATGCCGGGAAGCCGGATCATCAATATTCTCAGATATATTAGTCAAAAAGGCAATTACATCATGTTTTACTTCTTCTTCAATTTCAAGTATTCTGGATACTTCAAAATCCGCCTTTTCTTCTATTTTCTTGAGATCCTCCTGAGAGACAACGCCCCTTTCAGTCTGCACCCGACAAACTTCCCTTTCTACCACCCACCAGGTTTTAAATTTATTTTCCTGAGACCAGACTTTGCCCATCTCAGGAAGAGTATATCTATCTATCATACTTTTCTAACTCCAATTTTAAATTTATTTTTTTGCCATCCCTGATCACTGTAAAAGGTAATGTATCGCCAGCTTTTAAAAAATTAGCTTTAATATATTGTGAGATCGTAGCCTTGCTTTGAACTCTTGTTTCTCCAACCTTAATAATTACATCGCCAACTTTAAACCCGCTCTTGTCTGCGGAACTATTATCTTTAATATTACTTACTATGACTCCATCGTTAGTTTTTAAACCTAAATATTCGGCCATAGGTGTGGAGATATTATGGACGGTTAATCCGGTTTTATAAGAACGATCAATTTCTCCATATTTTTTAAGCTGTTCAACTACTGTTTTTACTCTGTTAACAGGGATTGCAAATCCAATCCCTATTGAGCCTCTGGAGTAATTATCGCCTGTAAAGATAAAAGTGTTAATTCCAATTAATTCGCCATGAGCATTAACCAGGGGGCCACCACTATTACCAGTATTTATCGAGGCATCAGTCTGAATCATATCCTGATATACGCGCTCATTTCTTTGAGCGCCGAAATCCATATTAAGAGCTGAAACAACCCCTACTGTTACTGATGGACGGTTACTAACACTGAATAAACCAAAGGGATTACCCAGGGCGATTACCCATTCTCCTAAAATAATATTATCCGAATTACCCATTCGGATATATGGAGCATCTTGTACATCAATTTTCAATAATGCTATATCACTAACTTTATCATGTCCTACAAGCTCAGATTTATATTCTTTACCCGGCGGCAAAGTGACAACAATCTTTCCGGCATTGCCTACAATAGCATCTTCTACCACATGATAATTAGTAACAATATATCCATCAGGACTTATAACTGCTCCGGAACCTACGCTTTGAACCTTGTGCTGTCGCCTCAACTCAGGAAAAAACATATTAAAGAAAGGGTCGTTAGACATACTATAAGTCTGAATTGCTGATACATTAATCCCGGCCACAGCATCACTAACATCTTCTATAGCCGTTGTTATAGCATTGTGGCGGGAAGTGGAAATACTATCCTGAAGATTTGTGGTTTGGGAATACAGGGGTAAAGAGACAGTTACAAGAAAAATTAATACATTAAGAAGTCTCTTTTTCATATATCAACCTCATTTTATTTCTCAACCTTTTTCCAATCCGCTAAAAATCGTTCAATACCTTCATCAGTCTTCGGATGAGAAACTAATTTTTTGATCACTTTGTGAGGAATGGTACAGATATCGGCACCCATCATTCCAGCCTGGATAATATGCAATGGATTACGAATACTTGCTACCAGTACCTCAGTATCAAAATCATAATTATCAAAAATTTTAACAATTTTTTCTACCATTTCCATGCCGGGCGATTGAATGTCATCCATCCGTCCTACAAAAGGACTTACAAAAGTAGTTCCGGCTTTGGCTGCCATTAGAGCCTGAAGAGGAGAAAACACAAGTGTTGTATTAGTTTTTATCCCCTCAGCCGTTAATTTTTTAATAGCTTTGAGCCCCTCTGTAGTCATTGGTATCTTTATAACCATATTATCGTGGATTTTAGCAAGTTCACGGGCTTCTTTGACCATGCCATCAGCTTCCAGGGCCACCACTTCACCACTGACAGGCCCATTCACTGCTTCACATATTTTTCTTAAATTATCTCTAAAATTACCGTCTTCTCTGGATAGAAGAGTAGGATTGGTTGTAACTCCGTCTAAAATTCCCCAGGATTCGGCCTCTTTTATTTCTTCTAAATTGGCTGTATCGATGAAAATTTTCATTGACTCACCTCTTTATATAAAAATTAATATTCAACATTTTCGAGATAAAGCCCCTTCGCCGGAGCTGTGTATGGAGATCTATTACTTATCTTGTTTTCTAGCATATTTGTAAAATCTTGGAATTCATAGCGTCCTCTTGCAACTTCAATCATAGTCCCTGTCAACATCCTGACCATACTATGCAAAAACCTGTTTCCACATATCTTATAAATTAAGGTTTTTTTACGAATTTTCCATAGGGATTTATAAATATGACAAATTTTATGATCTGCTTCATCTGATGAGCGACAAAAACCTTTAAAATCATGCTCTCCTTTAATTGTTTCTGCACATTTACGGAGTGTTTTTACATCCAGTTGCGCTTCAACCGGCCACATATATTTTCTATGGATAGCTGTCTGACCCCGCCAAATCTTATATTTATAATAACGACGTTTAGCATTAAAACGAGAGTGAAAATTGCTATTAACTTTTTCACATTTATGGATCAAGATTGAACGTGGTGTTTTAGCGTTAATAGCATTCTTAATTGTATTTTCCGTGAGTGAAGTGTGGAGATCAAAATGGGCTATTTGGGCTTCAGCGTGGACTCCACTATCAGTACGGCCAGCCCCATGTAAAACTACACGTTGACTGCTATTTAGATCCCGCAGTGCTCCTTCAATCTCTCCCTGAATAGTTTGCACATTATTCTGGATTTGCCAACCATGTAAATTCCTGCCATCATATTCTATTGTCAATTTATATCTAGTCATAATAATCAAATACTAAAAAAACAGCTGTGAACAAAACAATTTATAAATCTAAACTCAATGTTAATTTTTGGTTTATGATACCCGGTTCAAATCGAGCCCGAATATGAGGGGGAGAGTCTTCAATTCTACCACTGGTTAAAGACATAATATCAATCACGCTTACGATGCGGTTA
>JAIPHI010000069.1 GCA_021735285.1 Fidelibacterota bacterium
CAATGTCGATTTCATTCTCTGAATTCGTATAGACTTCTCCATGATAATGGACCGGCAGTCTATGTTCACTGTTTAGTCTTATTTTTTCCCCCAAGAATTGATTTACTTCTCGAATTGTTCCGATTTTACCATTTAATAAAGTATTGAATTTGTAAATTAATTTTGTCTTTGGTATATCTGCAACAAAATTGATATTCAATTTGCCGTCATCGAGAACGGCCATGGGATTTAATAAAACCCCACCACCACACGCACGACCGTTCCCGATAGCGACTAAATAGGCATGTTCTTCCATAACCAGCTGGTCATCTACTTCTATGCGAATTGGAATGGCTTGCCATTTTAACCAGGCTTTAAGTAAACTCCATATATATGCCAAGCGGCTACTAAGAATACCACCTTTTTTTGGCTTTTGACTTTCTTCATTAATAAATCCATCCAGACCAACTCCAATACCATTAATAAAATGGATATCATTGATTAATCCAAGGTCTATTTTTTTGACTTTATATTGCATTAGCGTATGAATTGCATGGCGATAATTGGCAACCACATTAATACTTCTGACAAAATCATTGCCTCTTCCATGAGGAATCACACCAAGGGGGATCTCAGACCCAATCAAACCATTGACCACTTCATTGATAGTGCCATCTCCACCAAAAACTATGATTGCATCATAATGATTGCGAATTGATTCCGTAATTTCAGTTGCATGTTGGGGCTCTTCCGTAATAAAGAAATCATAATTTATTGGATAATTGTTGAACAATTTTTTTAGTTTTGGAATGTCCCGGAGACTATTACCATTCCCTGCTGCTGGATTAACAATAATACCAAATCTTTTTTTCAATCCTATCTCCTATCGAATTCCGGAAAATACATCTAGTGAGTATTCTTTCTGAAAATTTTTATATTAAATAATTACCATCTTACATTTAGTTCTTTGTTGGCTTTTAATTCATCTAATCTTCTGACCGGTGTATCATAGGGTGCATCCTTTAAAAGCTCGGGATGCTCCTCAGCTTCCTGGTCTATTTTTTTCATAATTTTTATAAAATTATCCAGATTGTCGAGCGATTCAGTTTCTGTCGGTTCAATCATCAAAGCCTCTTTTACCACCAGGGGAAAATACACAGTAGGGGCATGAACACCATAATCAAGCATTCTTTTTGCAATATCAAGGGCCTTGACGCCATATTCATTTTTATGTTTTTGGCCTGAGGCCACAAACTCATGCATGCAGGTCCTATTAAAAGGTATTTCATAAACATCGGATAATTTTTTGCGGAGATAATTAGCATTAAGAACAGCATTTCTGCTGACTCTTTGCAGGCCCTCTGCGCCTAGCATAGAGATGTAAACGTAGGCTCTAACTATCACTGCAAAGTGACCATAATAACTTAACATTCTACCGATAGAGTCGGGATGATCCGTTGATAAAGAATATGTATTATTATTTTTGACCACTCTGGGAACAGGTAGATAGGGAGCCAATTTTTCTACTACACCAATTGGTCCGCTGCCGGGGCCGCCCCCTCCATGCGGAGTGGAAAAAGTCTTGTGTAGATTCATATGTACAATATCGAATCCCATATCTGCTGCTTTAGCAATCCCAAAAAGAGCGTTTAAGTTGGCGCCATCCATATATACAATCCCATCGTACTTATGAATCAGAGTGTTTATTTTCTCTATATCCTCTTCAAAGAGTCCCAAAGTATTAGGATTGGTGATCATCATTCCGGCCACACCATCATTTAATTTTTCCTTAAGGTCTTCAATATCGATGCAGCCCTTCTGGTTGGAATTAACTGAGACAACCTCGTAATCGACACACGATGCAGACGAGGGATTTGTCCCATGCGCAGAATCAGGAATTAAAATGTACTTTTTATGATTGCCTTTTTCCTGATGATATTTCTGGATGATCATTGTGCCTGTCAATTCACCATGAGAACCGGCAGCCGGTTGAAGAGTGATTGCTGGCATGCCTGTGATTTCTTTTAAATACTGCTGAAGTTCATACATAAGGCGGAGAGCGCCCTGCACAGTTTCTACTGGTTGTTCAGGATGTATCTCGGCGAAGCCAGGTAAAGCAGCCAGTTTATCATTGATCTTTGGGTTATATTTCATAGTACAGGAGCCTAAAGGATAGAAATCTTTATCAACATGGTGGTTCATAACAGATAATTTTGTATAGTGCCGCACCACCTCCGGTTCACTAACTTCCGGAATATCCAGCTCTTTCTTTCGTAAGAGCTCTGTGGGGAGTAGGTTTTCCGGACTATTAGTTTTCTCATCCGGAAGCGAAGCACCAATCTTGCCTGGATTGGAATATTCTTTTAATAGTTTTTCCATCATGCACCTCTCTCTGTATCAAAGTTTTGATTTGATAATCTTGGGTAGTTGATCAAGCATTGCCTGGATTTTATCAGGATGGCTCCCACCGGCAGTAGCCATATGAGGCCGACCGCCGCCACCGCCACCTAAAATTTTCCCCAATTCCAGAGCAATATCTCCGGCCTTGAGCTCGTACTTTTCCCGCGCCTTGTCCGATATCACGACAACCAGGCCGGGTTTTCCCTCTCTGGCAGATACCAGAACACCAATTCCGGTATCTATTTTCTTGCGGACTATATCTGCAATCTCCTTGAGGTCATCGATCTCTTTGTCAGGTACTTCCTGGGCAATCAGGGATATACCATCTATCTTTTTCGCATTATTGATAATCTCATCAAGTCGGGCTTCCCAATTTTTGGCTTCCAGCTCTTTTGTTTTTTTCTGTAGGTCTTTGATCTGTTCTGACAATTTCTGAAATTCCTGCAAAAATTTATCACGTGGAGTTTTTGTAGCTTCTTCCAGTTCATTAATTATTTTCTCATCCTGCCGTAACAATTCAAAAGCTTGCTTGCCTGTCACGGCCTCTATGCGCCGTACACCGGAAGCTACTGAGGTTTCCATTGTGATCTTAAACAGTCCCAGGTCTCCTGTTCTCTCAGCATGCTTACCCCCGCATAGTTCCTGTGAAAAATCCTCGACTGTAACAACTCGAACCACATCATCGTATTTTTCACCAAATAATGCCATCGCCCCTTCTTCACGGGCTTCGTCATAGGCCTTGTGCTCAACTTCGAGTTTAATGTTTTCTCTGATCTTTGCATTCACAATATCTTCGACTTTATCCAGTTCTTTCTGAGACATCTTTTCATAATGGGTCAGATCAAAACGTAAATGACTGGCATCTACCAGTGAACCAGCCTGCGTAACGTGATCACCCAGCACCTCTCTCAGAGCAGCATGCAGAAGGTGAGTAGCAGTATGATTAGCGCGAATACTATTATTTTTTTCACTATCTATCTCAGCTATTACTTTGGGATTTGCGATTTCGCCTTCCAGTATTCTTCCGGAGTGAATAATAGATTGGTTAACCCTGATAGCATTTTTTATTCTGATCTTAAGATTCTTATTATAAATAAAGCCGGTATCACCAACCTCACCCCCGGATTCAGCGTAAAAGGGTGTCCTATCGAGCACTATCTTGACCCCTTCATCATCCCGGGCAAATTTCCTTATCTGAGCATTTATTTTTTCTTGCTCATAACCTACAAATTCAGAATCCTCCCCTTCAGTTAAGGATTGCCAATCAAGGTCTTCATTATAGTCTGAATAAAAACCCCCTTCTTGACGGGCTTGTTCCCGTTGTTTTTGCATCTGTTTTTCAAAACCCTGTTCATCAATTTCCAGGCCCTCTTCTTCCGCCAGGAGATTGGTCAGATCAACCGGAAAACCATAAGTATCATAGAGCTTGAAGACCTTTTTACCTGGGATAACCTTTTTCCCAGCAGCTTCTACTTCATCTTTGTATTGATGGAAAACTTCCAGGCCTCTATCCAGAGTTTTACCAAAGGACTCCTCTTCAACTTTAATCACCTTCTTAATATGTTTTTTTCTGTCAATGATTTCCGGATAGGCCGCCCCCAAAACTTCCGCAACTACATCCACCAATTTATAAAGCACTGGCTCATGGACTTCCAAAATTCTAGCATAACGTGAAGCCCGTCGTAAAACTCGACGGAGAACATATCCCCGGCCTTCATTGGAGGGTAGGGCTCCATCAGCAAGAGAGACACTCAGCATCCTCATATGATCAGCAATAACCCTGTGAGCAGTACCATCTTTTTCACTGTACTCAACTCCGGTTAATGCACTGATCTTATTAATAATTGGCATAAATAGATCAGTAGCATAATTTGATCTTTCTCCTTGCAGAACAGCCACTAATCTTTCCAGACCGGCTCCTGTGTCAACATGTTTAACAGGTAAAGGATTGAGCTCACCATCTCTATCACGATTATATTGTATGAAAACCAGATTCCAGAGTTCAATGTATTCCGGATCATCAGCATTTACTTTTTGGGCTGTTTGGTTTGCAGGCTCGTTTCCAATATAGATGTGAACCTCCGAACAGGGACCACAGGGACCGGTATCACCCATTTCCCAAAAATTATCTTTCTCACCAAAACGGAGAATTCTATCCTTTTCTATATCTGTGACCTTACTCCATAATTCGGCAGCTTCGTCATCATCTTTGTAAACTGTAGCCCAGAGCCTATCTTGGGATAATTCCCATATTTCGGTTAACAATTCCCAGGCATATTGAATTGCTTCTTTTTTATAATAATCGCCAAAAGACCAGTTGCCTAACATTTCGAAAAAAGTATGATGATAGGTATCGCGCCCCACTTCCTCAAGGTCATTGTGCTTGCCACTAACCCGAATGCATTTTTGGTAATCTACAACCCGCTCGGCTATGGGTTCTTCTTTACCCAGAAAAATGCTCTTGAATTGATTCATTCCAGCATTAGTAAAAAGAAGAGTAGGGTCCTTCTGTGGAATCACAGGAGCACTTTTTACTTCTTTGTGGCCTTTATTTTTGAAAAAATCTATAAAATCTTGTCTGATTTCTTTTGAAGATTTCATATTCACCATTCGGTTTAAACATTAAATAACTAGTTATAAACAAAGGAAATTATACGATAAGATTGTGATATGCAAGCCCTGTTCCTTAATAGAATCGGGCTTTATAAAATAAAAAATATTTATTAATAATTGGATTTAGCAATATTATTCCTGGTGGTTCTGATAAAGCATTGGAAAAGAGAAAAGTAAAATCAATGCAGAAAAGTATTATCTATTCTTTCTCCTCTTCCTTCTCTTCCTCTTTTTCCCCATCATCTTCATTGAAGCCTAAATAGTCTTTAACTTTATCTTCTATCTCTTGCATAACATCGGGATTTTCCTGTAAATATTCCCGACAATTGGCAATCCCCTGTCCAAGATTCGTATCACCATAAGAATACCAGGATCCGGATTTTTCAACAATATCTGCATCTACTGCCAGATTTAGAAGGTCGGCTTCTTTTGAAATACCCTCTCCATAAATGATCTCGAATTCAGCCTTTTTAAAGGGAGGCGCCAGTTTATTTTTTACAACTTTCACCCGTGTTTTATTACCTGTAACATCGCGGCCGTCCTTAACCGAACCTATTCTGCGAATATCGAGTCGCACAGATGTATAGAACTTCAATGCTCGTCCGCCTGAAGTTGTTTCTGGATTTCCGAACATAACCCCGATCTTTTCTCGAATTTGATTAATAAATATAACCAGTGTTTTAGACTTGTTAACAGAACCGGAAAGTTTACGCATAGCCTTGGACATCAAGCGGGCTTGCAGTCCCATTTGCTGATCTTCCATGTCACCTTCTATCTCAGCCTTTGGCACCAGAGCTGCTACAGAATCTACAACGATTACGTCGATGGCATTACTTCTTACCAGAGTTTCAGTAATTTCCAGAGCCTGCTCACCATGATCAGGTTGAGAAACAAGCAAATCTTTGGTATTCACGCCCAAATTTTTTGCATAAGTCGGGTCCAAAGCATGTTCAGCATCAACAAATGCGGCATATCCGCCCAACTTTTGAGCCTCAGCAACGATATGCAGAGCCAGGGTCGTTTTACCGGAGGCTTCCGGACCATAAATTTCACACACTCTCCCTCTTGGCATGCCTCCTATTCCCAGGGCCGCATCCAGAGAAAGACTTCCTGTTGGGATTGTATCAGCTGAAACTTTAGCATGATCATCCCCTAACCGCATGATTGAGCCTTTCCCAAACTGCCTATCTATTTGCGATACAGCCAGTTCTACTGCTTTTTCTTTATCTTTTTGATTATTATTTTTAGCCATTTTATCCCTCTAGTTTTATTTTAGTTAATGGTTTATGAATTGCGCCTGATGATTTTAATATACTTTCGAAAAATATCAGTTCATCGACTTGATTGTAAACTGGTTTAAAATCGTAATCCAAAAATTGATCAATATCAGTTATTCTTGCTCCTTTACGTTTCCTTCCAATTGTTAAGTGGGGAGTAAAACTACGTTTATCTTGACTAATATTGTAATTATTCGTGACTTTTTCAACTTTTTTATGCAGCTGCTCTAATTTTTTGGCGCCCTTCCCAACACCCAGCCAAAAAACTGTTGGTCTGGATGGTTTGGGGAAAACACCTGTGGAGGCGATTTCAAAACCGAATTTTGAGAAGTTCTCAAGCTCTTGTTTTAAATCATCGCCAATAGGCTGTATATTATCTTCTTTTATATCTCCGAGAAATTTTATTGTAATGTGGGGATTATCTATGTTCGCTCTTTTTAATTTTTTATCCAATTCCGGCAGGTCCTCATAGATCGCAGTGATAAGATTTTTGGTAAAATCCGAAATTTTAATAGCTAAAAATGTCCGTTTCATAGTTACCCCCGTTTTATTATTTTAAGAGTATTTAATAATGCAAATTTTGTGAAAGCTTGTTTATTTGTCAGGCGGTCTTTACTATAAATGTAATGCCTTGCTTTTTGTTCATTTGGCCCTGCAATGCCAATCCAGACCGTACCTACTGGTTTTGTTTTCGAACCGCCGGTGGGGCCGGCAATCCCGGTTGTGCTGAGACCCAGATCAGCTTTAAAATTATTACGAACACCTACTGCCATTTCGATTGCTGTCTTATCACTTACCGCGCCCTGTTCTGCGATTGTATTTTTGTTGACATCTAGCATATCAATTTTTATTTGATTGGAATAGGCAATTACACCACCTAAAAAATAATCTGAGCTACCGGGGCGATTTGTCAAAGAATGCCCGATCAAGCCCCCTGTACAGGACTCTGCTACTGCAATAGTTAAGTCATTTTCACTCAAATAATCACCTAAAATCTGATGTGGTTCATCCGCATTAAAACCAAAAATGTATTCATCAAAAGAGTTGGATATGTATTCCAGCGCATTATTTAAGTTTGCTCTGTTGCTACTTTCTAAAAATATGTCCACACCTGGCATTTGGGGTAAGAAGGAGACTTTGATCTCATTCTGCTTTGTTATCCAGTTTTGTAATCCGGAATACAATTCCGATTCTGCAATGCCGAAAGTTCGTACTTTTTCATAATATATTTCAGCTGCAGATTTTTGGCTGTCCAATTCAGGACTTATATGTTCTTCCAGCATCCTCTTCATTTCAGCAGGGACACCGGGTATAAAGTAGAAATGAGTACCCTTTTCATAAAAATGCATTCCACTGGCAGTTCCAATTTCGTTAGGAACAATCTCAGCATTTTCCGGAAACAGAGCCTGTTCGGAATTTATATTTGACATTCTAATTTTTCGGTCCTTGAAGTAATGTTTCAAGTGAGCTTTCAGATCAGCGTCTTCAACTAACTCTGTGGAAAAGAAATCCACAGCTGCCTTTTTAGTCAGATCATCATGAGTTGGTCCCAGTCCTCCCGTTACAAAAACTAGATCATAGTTTAACGAATCTTGTAATGTATTTAAAATCTGTTCTTTGCTATCGGGAACCATACTCACTTTTTTATTTACTATTCCGTATCTGGCGACAAATTGGGCAATAAAGACCGCATTTGTGTTACAGACCCGACCTGCTGTTAATTCATCGCCAATTGATATTATTGTGGAATATCTCATACAAATTTGATTAAGATTAAAATTATTACAGAAAAAATTCCCGCTACAATATCATCGGCCATAATACCCCAGCCACCTTTTAACTTCTCTACCATAGAGATCGGATAAGGTTTTATAATGTCAAAGAGACGAAAAAGCAGAAAACCCATTACTATCCAGATAATTTTATAGCCTAGCAAGATTTCGGAGAATAATAAAGTTAACCAGAGACCGGCTACTTCATCTATTACAATTACAGCAGGATCGGAAATATTAAGAATCTGCGAAAATTGATTGGCAGCTATTAATCCCCATCCGATAGTTACAATCAGCAGGCCTGCTTTCAAAATAATATTGTGTGGTAAGAGAAGCCATATCAGCGCTGCTATTATACTACCAAATGTACCGGGAGCAATAGGGAAAAACCCGCTGTAGAAAAAAGTTGCAATGATCTTATTTGCTGTTTTAATCACATTAAAATAGGATAATTTATCTAGAAAAAATATATTTAAATTTTTTACGATTAACCCAGAAATACTCAATCCCGGTCCAGACGGTAAAGAGGGTGACCAGCAAAATTAGATAGTAGATTATACTGTGATCGTGAACCATGTAATTGGCAATCTCGTCCTTAATGGGGTCAAAAATGTGCCATCTCTGGGTGATTTGATAGACTAATACAAAGCAAATTAAACCGATTTGTACTCCTGTCTTTATCTTTGCATTTTTTCTGGTTACAAAATTGATATTGTTTCTGGAAAAAATAATTCTAATACCGGTTATTAAAAAGTCCCGCAATATGATCAAAATCACCATCCATAAGGGGAATAAGTCCAGAAACACAAAAGAGAGGAATGCAGCTGACATTAGAATCTTATCAGCCAGCGGATCCAAAAAAGCTCCCAGGTTAGAGACTGAAGAATATTTACGAGCAAAGTAACCATCGTAGGCATCTGTGACTGAAGCAGCTACAAAAATAAGCAGGGCAAAAATTTCAAAATAAGGCCCCTTAGCAAATAAAAAATAGATAAACAAGGGAGTAAGAATAATTCTTAAAAATGTAAAAAAGTTTGCTATTGTAAAATGTTTTCTCATTATAGATTTGTTCGACCTTCCAGAGCTTTTGTTAAAGTCACATCATCAGCATATTCAATATCAATCCCCATTGGCAATCCTTGAGCCACTCTGGTAACTTTGATATTCCGTTTTTTAATCAATTTTGCGAGGTAGATAGCTGTTGTTTCTCCATCGCGAGTAGGATTAATAGCCAGTATCACCTCCTCGACATTCTCCAGCCTTGGTAATAGAGACTCAATGTTTAGGTCTTCCGGACCTACACCATTTAATGGCGACAGAACTCCCCCCAGAACATGATAAAGCCCGCGATAGCTACCAGTCTGTTCAAAAGCAAAAACATCTCTGGCATCCTGAACTACACATATTTTCTCTTGTTCCCGTTTAGGATCTTTGCATATATGACAGGGGTCAGAGTCAGAGATATTATAACACTGGGAACAGGTATAAATCTTATCCTTAATATTTACGATCGCTTTGGCAATATCGACAGCCACATCACGAGATTGGCCGAGTAAATAGAAGACCAATCTGCGGGCTGACTTTTTCCCAATACCCGGGAAAAGAGTTAATTTTTCTATTAGTTCGTTAACTGGTTCTGGGAATTGACTCATAATCCTGGTATGTTCATGCCTCCGGGTAGTTTTGATAAGAGACCACCAGTGGCATCGGACATTTTTTCTTTTTTGGCTTCTGCAGCATTGCTGAGAGCCTGATTGGTGGCTGCTACTATCATATCTTCTACCATTTCTACATCATCCTGGAGAATTTCAGGGTCTATATTAACTGCTAAAATTTCTTGCTGGCCATTGGCTTTGACAGTAATCATTCCTCCGCCGGCAGTACCCTCTACTGTAATGTCCTTCAATTCTTCCTGAACTTTCTCAAGCTTTTCCTGCATTTTCCCAAATTGTTTCATCATTCCATTTAATCCGCCTTTGGGCATCATATAATAAACTCCTTATATTCTTATTAAATTTTAATTCAACTGTGTTTCATTAAATTCTGAAAATTTATTTACCTTAAATTATGGCTATGTATTAAATCTCTGTATAAAATAAAATTTACTGCCATCATATAATAACTTCTCCATCTATGTCATCTGATACTTTTTTGACCACTTCATCCAATTCATTAGTATTGGAGTAATCTTTTTTGCTATCACTGGTTACATTGCATTTAATCTTTACTCTTTGACCAAGTTCCTTTGTAGCAATTTCTTCAACCATAGTGCTGTTTTTCCTGATATTTGTGAAAGCCAGTTTATTGTTTTTGTGAAAATTTATTTCGATTGTATTTTTACGAATATTAACAATATCACCATGATCGAGAAAAGTTCCTACAGAGCGTTTCCTTTTAGTTACTTTTTTCTGAATAGTGGGCCAGGATTTTTGGACATCCTCGAGTGTAAGCTTATTTTCTTTTTTTTGTTGTTTTTGTTCTACTTTTTTTGAGTTTTTATCTTTTTTTACGTTTTTTTTTGTCTTGCTTGTAGAACTATTTGATTTTTTACCGGATTTCCAGCTGGTTTTTTTATCGGTAACTACATTTTGGTTACTACTTATGTCACCCAGCTTATCCAATAGTTGCTGAATACTTACAGTGCTGTCCATATTACCCATCTTTAAAAGTGTAAATTCCAGATGAGTGCGTTGATTAATGGCAGATTTGAGACTGGTATGGGCATCATTGACTATCCCTACCAAACGTAAAAGATCACCTGCATTCCAATGTTCGGCTTCCTTTATATACATATCTTGCACATTGCCCGGCAAGTCCAGCATATCCACGGACTGCGTTTTATTGGCGATCAGAAGATTGCGGAAATGTTCTGATAAACCGGTAAAGAATTCCCCCAGTTCCACACCCTTATTAAAAATATCTTTTGAAGCCTGGATAAGGTCTTTTTGCTCCTGGTTTCTGATCATTTTCCCAATATCATTATAATATCTGTAGTCAATTAATCCCAGTATCTGTTTGGCTCGCTCAGGATCAACTTTTTGATCTGAAAAAGCAACCATCTGGTCGAGTAAGCTTTCGGCATCTCGCATTCCACCATCAGCTTTTTTAGCAATCAGAGTCAGAATGTTATCATCGATTTCAACTCCTTCTTCTTCTGCAATATATTGCAATTGCTTAACGATGGTTGAAACCGCAATTCTATGAAAATCATAGCGTTGACAGCGGGAGATAATGGTTTCCGGTACTTTTACCGGTTCAGTCGTCGCAAAGATAAAGATAGCGTGAGGAGGGGGTTCTTCCAGTGTTTTTAAGAGAGCGTTAAAAGCGGGCTTTGTCAACATATGAACTTCATCAATAATAAAGACACGATAGTTAGCTTCTGAGGGAGGGTATTTTACATTTTCTCGTAGTTCACGAACTTCGTCGATCCCGCGGTTTGAGGCCCCATCGATTTCGATCACATTAACACTTCTGCCATTGGTGATTTCTCGACAATTCTGGCATTCATTGCAGGGATTTAAACCGTCGGGGTCAGAGCAATTTAAGGTCTTAGCCAGAATTCGGGCTGTTGTGGTTTTTCCTATGCCCCGGGAACCGGTAAAGAGATAGGCGTGGGAGATTCGATTGGATTGAATTGCATTTTGCAGAGTTTTGCTAATATGTTCCTGACCTACAATCTCGTCAAAGGTCTGAGGCCGGTATTTTCTAGAAAATACTTTATATTCCATAATAAAAATATGTTACTTATATGCTATGCACCGAAGTTTGAATGCTCCAGAATGCTCCTTTGTATATCGGGTGGCTGGCTCCCTGAAGATCTGCGGCACATAATCTAACTGACTACCGCTGCTCCCTTCCAGGCCTGACGGGGTTCGCCAGCAGATTATTGCGCAGGCCAGAGAACGTCATCGCTCCCATAATATACTCCGGAAGCAAGCTCAACACCCGCACTTCGGAATTCCATCCTGCTATAGCGGATTGCAGGTTACAGGGCACCGCTAACTCCCCATGTAGCATAGCAAAACTTATAATCACTTGAAGCTGTTTTTTTATATATTTTACAACTTCTTTTATCAAATATCTACGAGCCTGAAATTAAGAAAAGATTACATCCTTTTCAAACTATATTTAAAGCCGGTTCTAATCTAGAGCACTAAGTTCTGTTCCCCAGGGCACTATCTCAGCTTTCTCGCTGGAATCCCCCGTTTTTCAAACAATAATTATTTATAGTAATAATTTCACACAAACTATTTTATTTAATTTTTTTACCGGCATTATAATTAAATGCGTCTAGAAAATTTATGAGCAGAACTTTAAAAAAATATTTTTCAGCGAATGTGAGCTCCAATTGTTTAATTTCAGAACTCCTGTTTCCAAAACATAAAAACAATAGTTTATGTCTCCTGGCTCGTAAATTGAAATGACATAAAATCAAAATAATAATATCCTAAATTTCCATAATATGGAAGTATGCTGAAGCATACTCTATCTTATATTTCTTTTATATTACACCACGATAAATCGTGGTGCTATTCTTAGAATGGAGTCCTCTCTTTATGAAATATATAAACGAATCATAAAAAAACATCTTTAGCCTGCTTCAGCA
>JAIPHI010000070.1 GCA_021735285.1 Fidelibacterota bacterium
CCCAGGCTGAAAATTTTTCAATGTCGTGTTCTAATCTCATGAAACTACTTAAAGTTGCATAGCCGCCACCACTTACTCCAATAACGAATATTTTTGAAGTATCTACATTTGAGTTCTCTACTGCAAAACTAATAGCATCCTCAATATCAGAAAGCGCAAATTTACTGCAGCAAGCTTTCTTTGTCCAATTGGGTCCTCTAAAATTCGGATGGATATAATTCAAATTTTTCAATTTACATAATTCTGCTAATTCGTCGCGCTGTTTATAATCGCCACTCCATGTATGTAAACTAACAATTAAGGGTCGTTTTTGATTTGCATCCGATTTGAAGAAATATGCCTTTTGGATATTATTATCAATGCTGGATTTAATTTTAACTAATTTAAAATCTTCATCCCATCCATTATCTTCAACTTTACTGTCATTGTGAACTAAACACTTTTGGATTGAAGTCCAGGTAGATTGGCTTTGCCTAAGTAAAATTCCTGATATCATCCCTATAAAAAACACTAATAAATAACCTATGGATATTATGATATTTTTCTTCATTTAAAAACCTTTCTAAAATTTATGTTATATTTCTTTTATGTGGTAAATCGTATATCCTTTTAGTTAGAATATATGTATTTTTAAAATATACTCTAGTGAGCAAAAACTAAATCTGATCGTCAGCGAATAAATTTACCCTGATCATCTTTAATTTCAAAAAGTCTACTACAAAGATATCCGAATTTTTATAAATGAATTTCGATAGGAAGGCCCGCTTTCTAAATTATTATAAGTGGTAAAACCAGTTATATTGAAGTATATCTATATTATTTTGTGGAGTCCTTTGAATTTTTTGGGGTTAAGTAGAAAATATAAATTACTTGTAGTTGAGGAACTTTATTTATTTCAGATATAAAATATTTGGGATATAAGACAACTAGAGAAAGTTATTCCATAACCTTAAGTTTGTTATTAATTTTATAATTTTTGAAAAAAATAACGAAAAAAGCTAAAGTTTTTCAGTTATTTGCCGACCATAATTATGGATATTGAAAATAAATTGAGTTCAAGAGTGAGATTTAAAGGATATCTACGTAATTATAATGAAACTTTAAATTAATTTTAAAGATTGATTAAAAATGAGAGATCCTATGGATACAATTGCCACTTCACAGAATTTGGAAGAGAAAATCAAGCGGCTTAAACAAAAAAATCAGCAATTAAAAATAAAAAATAAAAGAATTTCAAAAGAGTATAAAGCCCTTAAAACAGCTTTAAATTCTTTGTCGGATGCTGTTATCATAACTGATCCGGAAGGCCAAATAAAGGAGATGAATTCTGTAGCAGATAATCTTACTACTATTAGTATTAAGGATGCACAGGGAAAATTAATTCAAGAGGTCTTTGATTTTGTTGATTCGAGCACAATTAAAAAAATTGACAATCTAACTGATTTGGTTTTACGCAAAAGTATGCGTCTAACTGAAAAACAGTTAACAATTTTGAACAATGGTAACAGCTTTAGGATGGCAGATGCCAGTTCTCTCATAAAAAATAAACAGGGAACTATTACAGGTATAGTTTTTATTTTCAAAGATGCTAATCATCAAAATAGAATACAAAAAAGATTACAAGAAAATAGACAACGCTTAAAAAAGATGTTTGAAGCAGCGGAGGATGGTATAATTGTAAGTAATCTGAATAGTAAGATCATTGAAGCCAATAAGGCTGCTGCTCAAATGGTAGGACTTCAGAATGAAGAGGAGTTGATTGGAAGGAGTGTCTTTGATTTTGTCTGTGCCGAGGATAAAGAGACCGCCAGAAAATTAACACAAGAAACCATTGAGCAGGGGCAGGTTCAGGAACATAGAGAGTTTAGGGCTATAACGAAACAAGGTGAAGTCATATTTACTCATACAAGCGCCGGATTATTACTGGATGAAAATGATCGGCCTTCGGGAGTGATTAACATAGTTAGAGATGTTACTGACCGTAAAAAGGCTGAAGAGGAAAATCAAAAACTACAGGAACAGCTTCTTCAATCCCAGAAACTCAAATCGATTGGTACTCTGGCCAGTGGAGTGGCCCATGACTTCAATAATATTTTAACTGTTATCCTTGGGGTTACGCAGCTGGGAATGAATCAAATCACAGAATCCAACTCGATTTATTCCAGCCTTGAAAGCATCTATGAAGCTGCTGAGAGAGCGTCTAAATTAACTGAACAATTACTGCTATTCAGCCGTAAGAAAGAGATGGAATTTAAAATTATAAATCTAAATAATGTTGTATCCAGGTTAGAAAAGATGTTGGATAGATTAATTGGCGAAGATATTACTATGTATAACAATTTTGCAAATGATCTCTGGAAGGTCAAAGCAGATGAGAATCAAATTGAACAGGTTATTACTAATTTGGTTGTGAATGCCCGGGATGCTATGCCTCAGGGCGGTGATCTAACGGTCAGTACCCAAAATGTAATTATCGATGAAGAAAAAGCTAAGACAATTCCTGATATTAAACCCGGTCAATATGTGCGACTTTATATAGAAGATAATGGGGAGGGCATGGACAAAAGTGTTCAGGAGAAGATCTTCGATCCCTTCTTTACAACTAAAGGAAGGTCGCAAGGTACCGGAATGGGGCTCTCTGTGGCGCATGGAATTATCAAAAAACATGATGGTTTGATAAATGTTTATAGCGAACCCGGGGAAGGGACTATTTTTAAAATTTATTTACCGGCTCAGAAAAACGCTGTCGAAAGTGATGAAAAAGCAAATTCCGAAAATCTCGCTGAGTACAAAGGCCAGGGAGAGATTGTTTTAGTTGTAGAAGATGACAAGCCAGTTCTAGAATACCTGGAGAATATGCTAACCAATTATAATTATAAGTTCTACAGTACACAAAGTGGGGAGGAAGCTTTCAAGGTCTTTGAAAATAAAAAAGATGAAATCGACCTTTTGATTAGTGATGTGATAATGAATGGCATTAGTGGCATTGAATTAGCGAACAAAATAAAAGCACATAAAGAGGATGTAAAGGTGATTTTGAGTAGTGGCTATTCCGGAAAAAAGGTCGCACCCTCCAATATTCGGGATAAAGGTTACAAATTTATTCAGAAACCCTATGACATTAAAAAGTTGCTGAAATTGATCCGGCATTCCATTGAAGAAGAATGACAATAAATTTGTAGATTGGTTGTATTAAAAATTCTATTCATAATAATTCCCTGCAAAATAGAGGCGATGATCATGGTAAGGGTTAAAACAATTATGCTGAATGCCCCATGCGTAGTATTAAAGTCTTAATTCTTATTTCATTACTAATATTAAGATTTTCGAATTTAAGACCTGCCAGATAATGTTTATTTTCTGTTTTTTGACACCATATTGTTCTGGCTTCGATTTCTATATCCTTTTCCTCTGTGAAATCATCCCCTGTTAGAACTATTTTTAAATTGAAATTCTTATCAGGAGTTAAGGGCTCTTTACAAATAATTCCCATACCTTTAGATGAAATATTTCGAATTGAGCCCAGAGATTGATTCGATTTACTATCTACAATTCGCAAAGATTTTGAAATGTGCCACCGCTTATATTTGCGGTTCTTCATAATATGCACCCTTCTTTTATTTGTGCTAATTTAAAGCCTAATTATAATTTTTGCAAATGTTTATTAGTCGTTGTCGTTGCTCACAAATAGATATTGATGGATATTTTTACTGATATTTCGGAGTTATTAGTTTATCGAGACTTACAGGCTTGAACTATTCTAAACAACATATAAACAATTGGAATATCAACAAAATAAAAAATCATAATAAACTGGTAATATTGCAGACCCGAAATTTTTCAGAGAAATATCTCCAATCTCAAAAATATCATTTTTGAGCAAACTAAAGAGCGAGTAATCTAGATATGTTAGAATTATATTACGGAATACTAATTGAAAATAGGACCTTTATATATATACCCCGGCCCTAATAATTTTTCGAATAAGCAATAAATGGTTTCTTAACGCCCCACGATTAAATTTTCTTAACGTAAATTTTCTGATGGGCGAAAAAATACTATACTGATTTTCAATACAGAGACCTTACCTTTAATATTGTATCATCAGTAAAATCATATTAATTAGAGGTATAAACAATATTCGGTTATATTTTATAAAAATACATCCGGAGATTTATTAACAATTTAAACCAACTGCGAAAGATTGGTTTTTAATCAAATAATCCCTCGCGGCTTGTCCTCGAAGGCGTTCATTAAAAATTTTGGTAATCACTATAATTAAACACTTTGATTAATATTCAAATAAAGGGCTTTATAAGGTAAATGGGAGTAGAAGGGCAAGGCATTAGGAGAGGATAAATAAGATTAAAACATTTAAATAAAAACAAGGCCCTCCATCGGATCAGAAGGGCCTTGTTATAAATTGGGTAATAAATATGAAATTAGTTTACTTGTTCGACTTTTTTAACTTCGGGTAATTCGTTTTTTAAGGCTCGTTCAATGCCCATCTTCAGAGTCATTGTAGCCATTGGACAGCCGCCGCAAGCCCCGGTAAGACGAACCTTGACTGTGCCTGAATCATTTACTTCCACAAGTTCCACATCGCCCCCATCAGCCTGCAGGCCTGGTCTGACTTTATCGAGTATTTCTTGTACTTTATTTCTATCCATTGTGTTTACTCCTTATTTGGTTTCAAACTAAAAGTCTTTTTACTTTATCATACATTTTGAGTTTAAGCATTATTAATTAGAATTCAAAAAGAAGAAATAGTTACACTTTCCCGGAAGCTAGAAGTGCTTTATATTTAATAATTGGGCGGAAGTGGAAAATTGTGTTTCTGATATTATATGAGGCAAATATGCCTGATATTTTTAAAAATGTTGTCAATTCCATTGATTGGAAAAACTAGAATAAAAAGATGTACATTGGTAAAAAATAGTACTACTTTTTTGTACTGAAGTGGATACTGGTCTAATTGGTTAGATAGCATTGTGAAAAATATCACAGTGTGTAAATTGTAACAGTGTTTTATATGATTTGATTATAGTTAGTGCCCTTTATAACTTCCGTGATTTAAAAATGGAAGTGAAAATAAGATTTTAAAAAGGAGAACTTATATGACAAGAATTTTAATCGTAGATGATGATTACGATTTCGTCTCTGGCGTTAAAACTGTCTTAGAAAGTGCGAATTATGATGTCACTTCTGCTTATTCTCGAGAAGAAGGGATGAAATTATTTGAGCAAGAGGAGCCAGATTTGATCATCCTGGATGTGATGATGGATGAACCGGATGATGGCTTTACAATGGCGCAAGATTTAAAAAGAAAACACGCTAAAGCTTCTATTTTGATGCTATCTAGTGTGGGGCAGGTAACCGGCCTGGAATTTGATAAAGATGACGAGATGGTACCGGTCGATGCTTTCGAAGAGAAGCCAATTATGCCTGACAAATTGCTCAAAATTGTAAAAGATTTGCTTAAAAATTAAGAAGGAGGACTAATGCAGGTTATTGAAAGAGAAAAGGTGAAATCCGAAATCAAAGACCTGAAAGCTAAATACGGTGATGATCGTTCTGCATTATTACCTATTTTACATGCTTTGCAGAACAAATATAATTATCTTTCCGATGTTATAATGCAGGAAACCGCTCATTCCCTGGATATTCATCCAGTGGAAGTGGAAGGAGTGGTGAGTTTTTATAGTTTTTTCAGAACTAACAAAAAGCAGGGCAAATATGTAATCCGTCTCTGCCAGACTATTTCCTGCGACCTGGCAGGTAAAAAGAATGTCGCCCGGCAGCTGGAAAATGAACTGGGTATCAAATTCGGAGAGACTACTGAAGACCGCATGTTTACCTTAGAATATACAAATTGTATGGGTATGTGTGATAAAGGACCGGCCATGATGGTAAATGATCGCCTATTTGCTCGGGTCACACCGGCCAAAGTCTCTGATATAATTGCTGATTGCAGAAGTAATTTTATCAAAACGGACTTTCCCGATGTTGTGCCTTCAAATGTAGAAAAAACAGGGCCTATTCTGAATAATGATGTAAAAAACCATGCAGGATTGAAAAAAGCACTGAAAATGAAACGACCTGATATTTTAGCTGAAATCAAAAAATCCGGTTTAAAAGGCAGAGGTGGAGCTGGTTTCCCGACTTCTGTCAAGTGGCAATTAGCTGCTGCCGCCAAAAGTGATAAAAAATATGTTGTTTGCAATGCCGATGAAGGAGAGCCAGGCACATTCAAAGATAGATATCTTTTATATCAACATACTGATAAAATGTTAGATGGTATGACTATCGCCGCTTATGTTTTAGGTGCTAAGAAAGGCTATATCTATTTAAGGGGCGAATATATGTATCTTAAAAATTTCTTACTGGAAAAAATAGAAAAACGCAAAGAGGAGAATCTGCTTGGTAAAAATATTCTTGATAAAGGTTTGGAATTCGATATTGAACTGAGGATGGGAGCAGGAGCTTATGTTTGTGGTGAAGAGACAGCATTGATCGAATCTCTGGAAGGAAATCGCGGAGAGGCTAGAAACCGTCCGCCCTTTCCAACTGATGTTGGCTTACAAAATCATCCTACAACAGTTAATAATGTCGAGACTTTTATCGATTCTGCTTTAATTTGTGCGCAAGGTGCAGATTGGTTCCAGGAACATGGTACAGAGCAGTCCTCGGGGACAAAATTATTTAGCGTCTCTGGTGATTGCAAGAAGCCTGGTATCTATGAATTACCCTATGGAATCACTATTCGGGATATGCTGGCTGAAGTTGAAGGCGAAGCTGCCAAAGCCGTTCAAATAGGTGGAGCCGGTGGACAGTGTATACCAGCTAAGGATTTTGACAGGAAAATCAGCTATGAAGATGTGCCTTCCGGTGGGTCAATTATTGTGTTTGGACCGGAGCGTGATATGTTAAAAGTTGCTAAAAATTTCATGGAATTCTTTGTAGAGGAATCATGTGGCCAATGTACTCCCTGCCGGGAAGGTAATCCCAAACTTCTGGAAGGGATTGAAATGCTTGAAGAAGGCCGATGTTCATCGTCATATTTAAGTGAGCTGATCAAACTGGGCGAAACTATGCAGGTAGCTTCAAAATGTGGTTTAGGTCAATCAAGTCCCAATGCTTTCCTTTCCATAGTGAAAAATTTTAAATCCGAAGTACTCGGCCGTGTGCCAGAGAAAGTTTAAGGAGGTTAAATAATGACTGATAATAAAGAAAAACTGGATTTTACTCAAGATAAAAGTTCAAGAAGACCAAAAAGTACTACTCCCTCGACAGTAAAAAAACCGGAGAATAAAGATGCTCTGGGAGCCATGATTAAGGTTACTATCGATGGAAAAGATATAAAAGTTCCAATGGGTACTACTATTCTAGAGGCAGCCAAAGAATTAGGTATTACTATTCCAACTCTTTGTGATCATAGTGATCTTTGTGTTGCCGGAGTATGCCGGATTTGTGTAGTGGAAGTAGAAGGTATGAATAATCTTCAGGCTTCATGTGCTTACCCGATTACATCTCCAATCAAAGTGCATACCCACACCCGAAAGGTTCGTCAGGCACGGCGGCATGTGCTTGATCTGATGCTGGCCAAACATTATGGCGAATGTTACAGCTGTGTCAGAAATGGCAATTGTGAGCTTCAGGATCTCGCTGATCAATATGGAGTCGATTTCTATCGGTTCGGCCATATGGAGAAGCCAGAAAAGGGTAGTGATGATAGCAGCTATGCCATAGAAAGAGATATGGATAAATGTATTCTATGCCGCAGATGTGTGCGTACTTGTGTTGATCTTCAGGAAGTAGGTGTTTATGATGTACTAGACCGAGGTGAAGAAACCCATATAGGTACATTCTTAGATAAACCAATGAATGAGGTTATCTGTATAAACTGTGGTCAATGTATTAATCGCTGTCCTACAGGAGCCTTACACGCCAAAGATCCCTCAGATGTAATCTGGAATGCAATTGATGATAAAAGTAAACATGTTGTTATTCAAACTGCTCCGGCCCCACGTTCAGCAATTGGGGAATGTTTTGAGGGAGTAGAACCCGGTACGCCCCTTACTTTTGAAATGAATACTGCTATTCGTTATTGTGGATTTGATAAGGTCTTTGATACAAACTTTTCAGCCGATCTAACCATAATAGAAGAAGGGACAGAATTAATTCAACGTCTATATGGTGCTCTTGTAGAAGACAAAGGTGAGGCGCTTCCACAATTTACTTCCTGTTCTCCAGGCTGGGTTAAATATATTGAACATTTTTATCCTGAAATGTTGAAACATGTATCTTCGGCAAAGAGTCCGCAGCAGATGTTCGGTGCTGTTATCAAGACTTATTATGCAGAATTGAATGATATTGATCCCGCCGATATTGTAACTGTTGCACTGATGCCCTGCACTGCTAAAAAGTTTGAATGTAATCGACCGGAAATGAATGATTCAGGTTTCAAGGATATCGATTATGGTTTGACCACAAGAGAACTGGCCCAGATGTTTAAAGAAGCCGGTATTGAATTACCAAAACTGAAAAAATCTGATTTTGATGATCCATTTGGAACCCAAACCGGTTCCGGTGTTATTTTCGGAGCTACTGGAGGAGTAATGGAATCAGCGATTCGAACTGTCTATGAATTGGTTACAGGTAAGAAAATCGATGATCTTTTTGATCATGCTAATATAATGCCTGTGCGTGGATTTGACGGCATTAGATATGCTGAATTGCCAATCGAAGAAGTAGGGCCAGTACCGGAGCTACTGGAGGGTCTTGTACCCAACTGGGATTGGCTCAAAGGTGTGACTCTAAAAGTTGCTGTTGCGCATGGTACTGCAAATGCAAAAAAAGTTCTAGAGAATATCAAAGAAGGCGGTAAATTAAGTGAATGTCATTTCATCGAATTTATGGCTTGTCCGGGTGGCTGCCTGGGTGGTGGTGGAATGCCTATCCCCACTAATGAAGAAATTCGAGCCGCGCGTGCAAAAGCCATTTATGCTGAAGATGAAGCCAGTGAAGTTAGAAAATCCTATGAAAATCCTGCGATTGCAAAACTGTATTCTGAATTCTTTACAGAAGGACCATGTAGTCATAAAAGCCATGAATTATTGCACACTGGCTACAATGTCAGAGGTAAAAAAATGGTCTAATATAAATTCTTGACCAATACAAAGATAGGGGCAAGC
Organism: Fidelibacterota bacterium; assembly: GCA_021735285.1. GTDB lineage: Bacteria > Fidelibacterota > UBA2242 > UBA2242 > JAFGTP01 > JAIPHI01. The sequence continues at coordinate 9,195 of JAIPHI010000070.1, forward strand.
CTTTTTTGGTTTGCCCCTCTTATTATTTTAGATCTTGTTGAGTTAGTTACAAAAGTAATGAGAAACTTCGGGAGCGCAGCTTCGTTTCTTTATTTTAGTTGCTTAAATTCAAATATAATAACCCGAGCGGGTGAGTTCATATTGGTTTAGCGGAATGTCATCTAACACAACTCGTCTTATTTGTATTTTTATCCTAAGCCCTCAATGGGCTGAGGAAAAATTACGGAAACGGGAAGCCGGGAAATAGAGAAGGGAGAATTTTTTTTGTTTCTTTCTTGAAAAAGTCATAGCAATCACCATGACATTTTGTGTTCCAGTACCTTTTTAAAGTGGATCAATAATGGAAAAGCAGTAGAATAGAATTCTAAAAATTGTGCCGAAGGGGGGAGTCGAACCCCCACAGCTCGCAAGAACCGGCGGATTTTGAATCCGCTGCGTCTACCAGTTCCGCCACTTCGGCTCCTAAAGAACAGCAGAAAATTAAAATTTTTAGTAACAAAATACAATTAAAATGTATCTAAAACTTAGTTAAGGTTCAAAAGTCAGTTTCAAATCATTTTTACTTTTGATATTTGATAAATATTTAATATTATTGGTGGATAGAAAACCTGTATAAAAGGAGAAAATGATGTCATCGTATGGAGATTATACTACTCTGGCAGAGTTATTTATTTATGCTACGGATAAATTTGCTGATGAAGTTGCTTATCGATACAAAGTTGGTGATGAATGGAAATCCGTGACCTTTAATCAAGTGAGAAAGGAGGTTGAGGAGATTGCCGGGGGACTTAAAAGATTTGGCTTTGAACCCAACGATCATGTAGGAATAATGGCTGAAAATAGCCGACATTGGGCAATGATAGATTATGCCACTTTGTGCTCCAGAGGGACGCTTACTACCATATATCCTAGTTTAACCACCAAGCAGGCTAAATGGATTATTCTGCATTCGGAATGCAAATTCCTATTTTGTGGTACAAAACATGAAGCTGAAAAAATATTACCTGTTTTTGATTCTCTGCCCCGGGTTGAAAAAGTCTTTATTATAAATGATGACAGTGTGGAGCATCCTGATTTTATACCTTTTAGCGACCTGGTGAATGAAGGGAAACAATATATTTCTCAATATTCTGATGAATTTAAAAAAGATGTCAAATCTGTGAAACCGGAAGACCTGGCTACTTTGATCTATACTTCAGGAACTACAGGAGTACCAAAAGGGGTGATGTTAACCCATAAAAACATAGTTGCCAATGTGCTGGATTCCTTACAGGCTCTTGATATTAGTATAAATGATTCCATGCTTTCGTTTTTACCATTAAGTCATTCATTCGAAAGGACTGGCGGTCATTTTTGTCCTTTTGCTGAGGGAGCAACAGTGTGTTATGCAGAAAATTTATTGAAAGTTGCAGAAAATATTGTTGAAGTAAGTCCTACGGTTATGATGACAGTACCGCGCTTGTTAGAAAAAATATATACAAAGATAAATTCCCAGCTACAAAAGGAGTCCCGAGTAAAGCAAAATATATTTCAATGGGCGCGGAAAATTGGTGAACAGGTATTTAAAGCTGAAAATTCAGGTGAGAAAATAGGATTTTTCCTAAAACAGAAATATAATCTGGCAAATAAACTTGTGTTTTCGAAAATTAAAGAAAAAGTCGGAGGCAAATTGAGGTACATGGTCTCGGGAGGAGCGCCGTTACCCAGGAGTGTTGCCCTTTTCTTAAATAGTATAGGAATTACTGTGCAGGAAGGCTATGGCTTAACAGAAACCGCGCCTGTGCTTTCTGCTAATCGTTTAGGTGAAAATAAAATAGGAACTGTTGGTCCGCCCCTTGAAACAGTGCGCATCAGGATTGCTCCCGATGGAGAACTTTTAGTGAAAGGTCCTAATGTGATGAAGGGCTATTATAAAAACAAGGAAGAAACACGCAAAGCAATTGATGAGGAGGGTTGGTTTCACACCGGAGATATTGCTGAAATAGATGAGGATGGCTATATTAAGATAACAGACAGAAAAAAACATATTATTGTAACAGCGGGGGGTAAAAATGTAGCACCCCAGCAGTTAGAAGGGATATTAGTTACATCCAAGTGGATAGAGCAGGTAGTGATTGTTGGTGATGATAGAAAGTATCTTGGAGCATTAGTTGTTCCTGCATTTCCCAATCTGGAGGAATGGGCTGAAGAAAATGGCTATGAGTGGGAGACTAAAGAAGATTTGATTTCTATTCCTGAAGTCAAAGCAATATACGATGAGGTGATAAAAAATTCTATGGATAGTTTTGCTCAATTTGAAAGAGTACGGAAATATAAGTTGCTGACGAATGAATTCACGATTGAAGATGGGGAACTTACCCCTTCTTTAAAGATTAAAAGAAATGTTGTTCTGGATAAATATTCGGATTTAATAGATGCAATGTATAATATATAAAGGATAGTAATTTCATGGGGAAAACATATAAAGAAACCGGAGTTGATATTGAAGCTGGTGAAAAGGCAGTTTCCAGTATAAAAGAGATGGTGAAATCAACTTTTTCTGATAATGTTTTGACAGAAGTCGGCAGTTTTGGCGCTTGTTATTCATTTCCAGCAAAAGATTATAAAGAACCTGTTTTGGTTTCCAGCTCCGATGGTGTTGGTACTAAACTAATTGTAGCTAACAAAATGGATAAACACGATTCAATTGGCCAATGTCTGGTAAACCATTGTGTTGATGATATTTTAACTATTGGAGCCCGCCCATTATATTTTTTGGATTATGTGGGAACGGGCAAACTGGTCCAGGAAAATTTCAAGTCCATTGTGAAAGGTCTGACAAAAGCCTGTCGTGAAAACGGATGCTCTTTGATTGGTGGCGAAACTGCTGAAATGCCGGATATTTATGAAGAGGATGATTATGACCTGGTTGGTAATATAACAGGTATTGTTGAGAAAGATAATATACTTACTGATCGTATTCAAAAAGGTGACATGCTAATAGGATTACGATCTTCCGGTTTGCACACAAATGGATACACTCTAGCCAGAAGTATTTTGTTAAATAAGCATAAAGTTGAGGATTATGTAGATATATTAGGTTGTACAGTGGGTGAAGAGATGCTGAAAGTTCACCGTTCATACTTAAATGTTGTTTCTCCTTTGCTTGAGAATCCTGGATTACACGGTATAAGTCATATTACAGGAGGTGGCATAATGGGGAACACTCGACGTATTGTCCCGGAGGAGCTGGGTGTAGAAATAGATTGGGAGGCCTGGGAATGGCTGCCGATTTTTAAGTATATTCAAAAGGTTGGTAATATATCCGATATAGAGATGCGGAGAGTCTTTAATCTTGGTATCGGATTGATCTTAGTAGTTGATCCGGATTCAGTAGATAGTTTTGTTGAACAGCTAGAAAAAAGCGGAGAAGAGACCTATTTGCTGGGCACAATAAAATAAATATTTTGG
>JAIPHI010000071.1 GCA_021735285.1 Fidelibacterota bacterium
GTTATTATATATATAAAGCCACCCATGAAATTGATCATCATATTTTTCTCCTTTTTGACCTTTTTCTTCCTTATAAGGAGACATTATATACATCCTTTAGGGATAATATCGGTAAAAATGCTCTGGTAGATATCTATTTTCATCATTATGACAAAGACCATTATCAAAAACTAATTAGAGGAGCAATTGGTCATTATACTGATTATATAATTATGCCGGTAGCTGGTGAAGGTGAATTGATTGACTGGTTTGACGAAATGTTCAAAAATGAAAATATTTATATTCTGGATCTGGGTCTTGAACAATATGGTAAAAAATATCCCTCTGTATGCCAAAATTTTAAGAAACAGTGGTATGAAGGATTAGCAGAAGCTGAAGACAAAATCAGAAAATATAACCAACTTGTGTTGAAGCATAAAGCTGTTTGGAGTCATGCAATCCAGCCGCATGATAGGGAAATGATTGTTGGCTTTCGAAATTTCTGCCGGGATAAAAATATTGATTCAAAAATTATTGACAAGGAAGAAGAGCTGGGTATAAGGAAGAGTGAATGTTACTTCCTAACTGATGATTGTGATCTGGTAAGTGTAGTTAAAAAAGCCCGTCAGAAAAAATTGACCATCGGAGAAGATATTGGTCTGATTTCTCATAATGATACGCCCCTAAAAAGCATCTGCTGTCATAATGGGGTCGCTACTATCTCTACTGATTTTGAAGCCATGGGTAAGAAGATTGCTGATATGATCAATAATGGAGGGCAAAAAGAACATATTGAGAACCCCTCCGGATTAATTTTAAGAGATTCAATATAATTTTTCATTAATTATTTTTTTAAGGCTTTACTATAAACCAATCCCTCTATATTTCTCCTCTTTTGAGAATAGTAAATTAATTTTCATATAGGCATTTATAAATATAAATTGGGCTATATGGTAGCTATGGCAATTTGCTAAAGTAATGTTAGAAAAATTTATATCTTTGAGGTCCATCCGCAATGGCAGCACTGTCATTTTCCACACCAGCCTGCCTTTGTGGTAAAGGAGTTCCAACTCAAGAATCTCAGCTACCGTTGTTTGATATTATTCTTGCATTTCATGCGATTAAAGTTAGGTCGTTGATTTATTAATGTTTAACAATAAGAAAACGACTCAGTACTTATGCTAAGATATTGATTATGCACAAAATTATAATTCAGATATAACTAACTTAGCCCATAATCCTAAAGTGTCGAGACATTAAAAATTATTGTAATGTTTTTTGTATTTCTGGCCATAATTCAGATTGGTGATATAAGGGAGATAATAGTTTATAAGAGGCAAATTAAAATTGAAAGCATTTTAATTTTCATTGCTAATAAGGCTATTTTATGGTATTTTATGAAGCATTGAAATGGGGAGTAGATGTTCTAGTAGAACAGTGATGATGGTAATAAGATTTAGGTGAGTATGTATCTACTTTATTTAATTGTGGGGTTCGTGTGCTTATATTTTGGGGCAAAGTCTTTGGTAGATGGAAGCTCGGCCGTGGCGCTGAAGTTTGGTGTACAAAAAATGATAGTAGGTATGACGGTAGTAGCTCTAGGCACTTCAATGCCGGAATTTGTAGTAAGTCTTTTTGGAGTATTAAAAGAGTCTGATAGTGTCAGTGTGGGTAATATAGTTGGCAGTAATGTTGCCAATTTACTGCTAGTCCTGGGAGCATCGGCATTGTTTCAGCCTTTATGTGCAGACAAGAGAGCCTTTAAACTTGATCTTCCTTTTGTGATGATTGTGATTGCGTTCTTCATTGCTTTCTGCTTTAATGGAGTTTTGAGTCGGATTGAAGGAATTTTCCTCCTGACTCTTTTTATCGCATATATGATTTTTCTAAGTAAGAATAAACGGGTAGAAGATTATAAGAAAGAGGTCAATACTTCAGATCGGGAACATTTACTCAAGAATGCATTCTTGACAATTCTTGGTATTGGAGGCTTGGTATTAGGTGGTAATCTGACTGTCAAAGGAGGAATAATGTTAGCTCACGTTCTGGGCCTTTCGGAACTGACCATTGGTCTTTCTGTGATTGCAGTTGGAACTTCTCTTCCTGAATTGTTTACCAGTCTGGTGGCAGCGGTAAAAAGTGAGCATGATATCTCAGTTGGCAATGTGATCGGAAGTAATTTATTTAATACGGCTTTTGTACTGGGAGTTGTCCCTATTATTTCCTCGATAACTATCGATTCCCGGGTCATTAGTTTTGAAAATTGGTTTATGGCAGGAGCCCATATTTTACTTTTATTAGTCTTGTTGACGAGAAAGAGAATCGATAGAAAAGCAGGAGTCCTATTTCTATTATTATATGCTTTTTTTATTGTTAATTTACGATTGCAATTTATTTAAATTATAAAGGTATTATGAAATTAGGTATCTATCAGTTCGATCCTGAATGGGGTAAAAAGAAACACAATCTGGCAAGAATTGAGGAAAAACTGACAAATGAAGATAATGTTGATTTATGGATTCTGCCTGAATTATGTACAACGGGATATCAATTTACATCTCAACAAGAGCTTAATAAATTAGCCGAAAAATTTCCCGCTGGCTTTACTTCCAATCATTTACAGAATCTAAGCAGTTATATTAAGGCGGGAATTATTATAGGAGCAGCGGAGAAAACAGAGCATGGAATCTACAATAGCGCTGCAATATATGAGAATGGCGAGTATAAAGGTATCTACCGGAAACTGCATTTATACTACGAAGAAAACAAATATTTCACTCCTGGAGAAGCTTCTCCATCGGTTTTTGAGATAAAAGGGGTCAAAGTGGGAGTCATGATCTGTTTTGATTGGATTTTTCCTGAAACTGCCAGAACCCTGGCCTTGAAAGGGGCGCAGTTAATCGCTCATCCTGCTAATCTTGTATTGCCGTATTGTCCCCATGCTATGCTGATTAGAAGTATTGAGAATAAAGTCTTTACAGCCACGGCAAATAGAATTGGAGAGGAAGATAGAACCGGAGAAAGATTACAATTTATTGGAAATAGCCAGATAACTGATGTACAGGGTAAACGCCTAGGCAAATTATCAAGAAACGAGGAAAATATCTTAATTGTGGATATCAATCCGGAAAAAGCTCTGGATAAATCGATTAATCAATACAATGATCTTTTAGGCGATCGGCGGTCTAAGTTTTATTATAATGAATAAAGGAAAACGGTTGAAAGATTTTAATGAAATAGAAGAGGACCTCAAGATAGATTGGCTCAGAGAATTTGCTGATAATGTAGTTGAACAAATTAATAATAATGATTATGATGAGCTTGCAGCTGTTCTGTTATTAGAGAATGTAAAAAACAAAGTGCTTCAAATCTTTCCCGAAAAAGAACGGCAATATGAACTAATCTATGGGCGTAGATTTAAAAGATTGTTTAGTAAAAAAGGAATATTTGTTGAATTGTTTGAAGATAAAATAATTAGAAACTAAATCAACTAGGACAGGTTCATAACAATATGAGTAAGAAGTTCGAAGAATTTGGTGGCTGGCTGAAATTTTTCTATTTTTTATGTTTGTTAAATATCTTTACCAGTGTCACGATGTTATTTCTATTAGGCGGTGAACTTTTTGGTGAGGAAGGACGCCCTTTAATGGAGATATTATTAGAAGGTGTAGAAATTGGTATCACACTTTATATTCTTTATATGATAATCCAGGTTGTTCAGGTCCGTAAACCTGATATAACTGAATTTATTAAGGACAGGTTGTTTATAATGTTTGTTGTGGCAGTGCTTTATTTTCTAATCCATTCCCTTTTTACTCTACCGGGAGCCGGCTGGCAGATGAAGAATACTGTGGCTTTAGCTGGTTCTATCCAATCTATGCTGTGGGCTGCTATCTGGCGAACCTATTTTGAAAAATCTGAAAGAGTAAAAATATATTATAAATTAGAAGAGAATGAGCAAAATGAAGATAATTTCATCCAATCTGACGAAAAAGAATAAATAGATTTTTAAAGCTATGTTTGAGTAATAAAGTAAACAATTCGGATATTTATCAAATATTTTTTACATGATGGGAGGTTTTGATCCAGAATGATGACATAGGGATTTACCGAATAATCCTTTTTTAATGTCCAGTATCCATTATTAATAATGATATATAAGATTTATGCAAACTGTCAATATTCAGAGCCCCTGATCCTGTAGAAAATAGAAAGAGACCAAATTTGAACTATGAGATCAATGGAAACGGGAAACTTTCTGAATTGATAATTAAGAATTTTGAATTAGGGATTGGTCGAGTGGTCAATCGGGAAAGGGAAATTAAAGCAGAAAGAATTAAAGCAGAAAGCAGAAACTTGAAAAAATAAAATCTTGACGATTAAAAATTGAAGATTGATGGACTGTTATTGGATATTAATTTTTTGCTTCTGTCTTCTGTCTTCCGTATTCTGACTTCCGTACTCCGGTTTCCAAAATTGTAGTATCCCCATCTCTTTTTAGAATCTGATAGTTAATTTTAGATCAGGTTATCTATTGCGATTATAGGATTGTTTTATTAAGACTAAACATTTTATATAAAATGAGGAGGTAGGGAGTTTTGAATCTAGGCTGCATTATCGTTTCGAATTATTCATAATGAACGTCAAATCCATGTAAAAGCTCTTGATAAAAGATTAATAAAAGAATACATTTTAGCACTTATTAAATTATTTTTTATCTATGTTAGTTATTTGTAAAGAAATCATAATAAAGGGAGCAGTTTCATGAATAAAGAAGAAGCCTGGGACTTATTATGTGAATACACAAAAAATAAAAATTTAAGAAAACACGGCCTGGCTGTAGAAGCTGCTATGCGAGAATATGCTAGGCATTTTGGCAAAGATGAAGACCGCTGGGGCATTACCGGTTTGATTCACGATTTTGACTATGAGAAATATCCTTCCAAAGAAGAGCATCCTTATAAGGGTAACGAAATCTTGCGAGAACGAGGCTGGCCCGAAGACGTGCGCAAGGCCATCATGGGCCATGCCGATTACACCGGGATAGCAAGAGACAGCCTGATGGCCAAAACTCTGTATGCAGTTGATGAATTGACCGGTTTTATCATCGCAGTGGCTTTAGTAAGACCAACAAAAAGTATATATGATGTTGAAGTCCCCTCGGTTAAGAAAAAATTTGGCCAAAAAGCATTTGCTAAAAGTGTTGACCGCGAAATGATTCATAAAGGTATCGAAGACCTGGGTGTAGATGAGGATGAACATATTCAGCGCGTTATTAAAGCTTTGCAAAATATCGCCACCGAATTAGGTCTAGAAGGGGATTATAAAAATGAGTAAAGAATGTAAAAATTGTGGCCAAAGTTTAAATGATGATGACAAATATTGTCCTACTTGTGGGACTCCTGTTTACGCCAAAAGATTGTATCGTTCTAAAACTGATTCAAGAATTTTGGGTGTATGTGGTGGTTTGGGTGAATATTTCAAGATCGATTCCAATTTGATAAGAGTTATTGCTGCTTTGATAATATTGGCAACAGGGGTAGTCCCGGGGTTAATTATCTATTTTATTGCCGGGCTGATCATTCCGGAAAAAGAATAAAGGCCTTATCTATAAAATATATGTAATACTCTTTGTTACTAATACTAAGGGAAAGAGTAGAAGCCTGGCAAAGTATTATATCAATTTTTAGGAGTTACCAATGGGTGAGAAACTACAGAAAAATATATCTCTACTAAGTGCTTTTAGCATTGCTGCCGGAGCCATGATCAGTTCTGGTTTATTTGTTTTGCCCGGCGTAGTTTATACGAAAACAGGTCCGGCCATAATCCTCGTATATCTATTGGGTGGTATTCTGATGATACCAACTATTTTTTCTCAATCTGAACTGGCTACTGCAATGCCCAAAGCTGGTGGAGAATATAATTATATTATGCGAATTATTGGAGCTCCCGCCGGTATGATAGCCGGATTTGCCAGCTGGTTTTCAGTGGCTATGAAGAGTGCTTTTGCCTTGATCGGAATTGGCACATTTTTAACTATAATAAACCCCGGTGTTCCGGAATTCCAGATTAGATTACTGGCAGCTGGAGCAGCCATCTTTTTTACAATTGTAAATTTATTCAGCACCAAACATTCGAGCAATCTACAGACAATTATGGTCCTTACTCTGATTGGGATTCTTACCATCTTCCTCATCAGTGGATATCCCAGTATTAAAATGACTCATTATCAGAATTTTTTCACAAAAGGTCCGGTGGCCTTCTTTGCTGCTGTAGGAATGATATTTATATCCTTTGGGGGGTTAACGAATATTGCCAGTATGTCCGAAGAAATCACTGACTCGGGTAAAAATCTACCCCGGGCCATGTTTTTAGCATTCACAATAATGATAATCTTTTATATTTTAGTTATCGCCACGGTCGTAGGCGTATTGCCCCATAAAGTTCTGTCTGGCAGTTTGACGCCGGTCTCCACTGCCGCCCAGTACTTTGCGGGAAATATTGGATTAATTTTAATGTCAATCACAGCTATGCTGGCTTTTGTCACTACTGCCAATGCAGGAATAATGTCGGCTTCCCGGGTTGGCCTTGCAATGGGGCGCGATGATCTGGTACCGGAATTTTTTACAAAACTTAGTGATAAGCATAAAACTCCTTATAAATCAATTTTATTCACAGGCGGTTTTATAACAGTCCTAATTTTGTCATTGCATATAGATTCTCTGGTAAAAGTGGCATCGGCAATGATGTTGTTTTTGTATATTTTAATTAATGCTTCCTTAATTGTTATCCGCAATATAAATTTGAGAAACTATAGGCCTACTTTTAAAGCTCCTCTATTCCCTTATTTGCAGATGTTTGCCATTGGTATATATCTAATATTAATATACCAAATGGGGCATATAATTTTATTATTGACTATATTTGCCCTTCTATTATGTCTGGCTTGGTATTATTTTTATGCCCGGGATAAAGACCATTCTAAATCGGCCCTGATCCTGCTCGTCAAAAGAATAGCTGATGAAAAGTTACCAAAAGAAATGTATCATGAGGATATCGAGGCGGAACTTTTTGAATTGTTACAACATCGTGAAGAGATAATGGAGGATTTCTTTGATAAAAATGTCAAGTCCGGGATTGCGCTTGATCTGGAGAAAAAAATTAACAAAGATGAGTTTCTTAAATTAATCTCTGAGAAACTTGCTTCCCAAATTGGGCAGAGTAAGGAAAGGATATACGAAGAGTTTATTGCAAGAGAAAAGGCTTCTTCTACGAATATAGCCAAAGGCATCGCAATTCCCCATATTATTATTCCAGGGGAAGACCGTTTTCAGCTGGCTCTGGTAAGGGCAAAACAGGGAATTGCATGGGAAGAGGGTGAAGAGCCTGTCAAGGCTGTATTCATATTGATAGGTTCTTTAGATAGACGAGACACTCATTTGAAAGCTTTAATGGCAGTTTCTCAAATAGTACAAAATGATGAGTTTTTCTCAATGTGGGAGTCTGCTCAAAATGCAGAGGAATTAAAATCAATAATTATGTTGATGCCCCGCAAAAGACATGATTGAAACTACTTCTTAATATGGATAAATTGATAGTATAAAATAGGAAACCATAGTTTAATATGAATGAAAAATTACACAAAAATATATCTCTACTAAGTGCCTTTAGCATCGCTGCTGGTGCGATGATTAGTTCGGGCCTTTTTGTCTTGCCCGGTGTCGTTTATACAAAAACCGGCCCTGCTATAATTATAGTCTATTTCTTAGCAGGGTTGTTAATGATACCGACAATATTTTCTCAATCGGAACTTGCTACAGCCATGCCCAAAGCAGGAGGATCATATAATTATATAATGCGAATACTGGGGGCTCCTACGGGAATGGTGGCTGGATTTGCCAGCTGGTTTTCAATTGCCATGAAAAGTGCATTTGCATTAATTGGAATTGGGACTTTTTTAACTCTGATAAACCCCGGTGTTCCGGAATTTCAGATTAGATTACTGGCAGCCGGCGCTGCTATTGTTTTTACAATCATAAATTTATTTAGCACCAAACATTCCGGAAATTTGCAAATTATTATGGTTCTTGTATTGCTTTCAATTCTAACCCTGTTTCTAATAACTGGCTATCCTAATATTAAAATGACTCACTATCAGAATTTTTTTGCTAAAGATAGAAGAGCCTTTTTTGCAGCTATTGGAATGGTTTTTATTTCTTTTGGAGGGTTGACAAAAATTGCAAGCATGTCGGAAGAGATCAAAGAATCGGGAAAAAATGTACCCCGGGCAATGTTTTTGGCTTTTATCATTATGATGGCTTTTTATATTTTGGTGATTACTACTGTTGTAGGAGTCTTACCTCACGATGCTTTAGCTGATAATTTGGCTCCTATTTCAACTGCAGCCAAATATTTTGCCGGGAAAATAGGGTTGATCATGATGTCTATTACTGCCATGTTGGCTTTTGTTACCACTGCCAATGCCGGAATAATGTCCGCCTCCCGGGTTGCCCTTGCAATGGGCCGCGATGAGCTGGTCCCAAATTATTTTACAAAGCTCAGTGATAATCATAAAACTCCTTATATATCCATATTGCTGACCGGAGGTTTTATAACTATAATAATTTTATCTCTCCATATCGATTATCTGGTTAAAGTGGCCTCTGCGATGATGCTCTTTTTATTTATTCTTAATAATTTCTCTCTGATCATTATTAGAAATATAAACTTAAGAAACTATAAGCCCACTTTTAGAGCTCCCTTGTTTCCTTATCTACAGATGTTTGCAATAGTAGTCTATTTAATCTTAATATACCAGATGGGGCATATAATTCTATTATTGACCATATTTGCAATTCTCATATGTCTGGGATGGTATTATTTTTATGCCCGGAATAAAGATCACTCTCAATCGGCTTTAATTTTGCTTGCCAAGAAGATCGCTGATGCAAAGTTACCTGCCGATACTGATCCTGAAAGTATCGAATCGGAACTTTTTGAATTGTTACAACACCGTGAAGAGATAATGGAGGACTTCTTTGATAAAACCGTGCAATCCGGAATTGCACTGGATCTGGATGAAAAAATGGATAAAGATGAGTTCCTGAAACTAATAGCAGAAAAATTATCTCCTGATATAGGACAGAGTAAGGCAAAAATTTATGAAGAATTCATTGAAAGGGAGCAGGCCTCTTCTACCAATATAACCGAAGGAGTTGCTATACCCCACATCATTATCCCGGGGGAAAATCGTTTTCAACTGGCTCTGGCCAGAGCCAAAGAAGGCATTGAGTGGGAGGCTGATAGCGAGCCTGTCAGGGCTGTATTTGTTTTGATAGGTTCGATAGATAAGCGAGATACTCATCTGAAGGCCTTAATGGCAGTTTCCCAGATAGTGCAAAATGATGAGTTCTTCAAAAGGTGGGAAGCAGCTGAGAATGCCGACGATCTGAAGTCAACAATTATGCTAATGCCCCGACAAAGGCATAGTAAGTCTGCTTAAAGAAAACAAATCTGTAATTAATTATTTCATTTGACGGCCCAGGTATAACCAAATTTAATTATCTGAGAGTAACTCGGCCTTATTTCCCCAATTAAGGTGACCATATTCATACCGAAAATAACTTTATTATGAGGAAAACTATAGTTAATATTACAGATAAATGTTATTGAAAAAGGAAACAGGACTTTTATGAAAGAAAAGTTGCATAAAAATATCTCTTTACTGAGTGCTTTTAGTATTGCTGCCGGAGCTATGATCAGTTCTGGTTTATTTGTATTACCAGGAGTGGTCTATACGAAGACAGGGCCGGCTATTATTGTTGTATATTTAGTAGCCGGACTGTTGATGATACCTACTATCTTTTCCCAATCTGAACTTGCTACAGCTATGCCGAAAGCCGGCGGGGCCTACAATTATATAATGCGAATTCTGGGAGCTCCCACAGGTATGGTAGCCGGTTTTACCAGCTGGTTCTCGGTAGCTATGAAAAGTGCCTTTGCTCTGGTTGGTATTGGCACCTTTTTAACTCTAATAAATCCGGATGTTCCTGAATTTCAGATCAGATTGCTGGCTGCTGGCGCTGCTGTATTTTTTACGATTATCAATCTTTTTAGCACAAAGTATTCCGGCAACCTGCAAACCATTATGGTTATTGTGCTACTCTCGATTCTGACACTCTTTCTCCTGGGAGGCTATCCTGATGTGAAGCTGGCTCACTATCAGAATTTTTTTGCTAAGGGTAGAAGTGCATTTTTTGCAGCAGTTGGAATGGTCTTTATTTCCTTTGGGGGGTTAACCAAAATAGCGAGTATGTCAGAGGAAATAAAACAGTCGGGTAAAAATTTACCCAAAGCCATGTTTTTGGCCTTTGTTATTATGATGGCTTTTTATTTATTGGTTATTGCAGTTGTCGTAGGGATATTACCTCATGATATTCTGTCTGATAACCTCACCCCAATTTCAACCGCTGCCAAGCAATTTGCCGGAAATATTGGCGTTATTTTAATGTCTATTACTGCTATGTTGGCTTTTATAACCACAGCCAATGCCGGGATAATGGCGGCTTCGAGGGTTCCCCTCGGGATGGGACGCGATGGATTAATTCCTGAATTTTTCACAAAATTAACTGATAAAAATAAAACTCCCTATGTTTCTATATTGATGACAGGGGGTTTTATGACGATGATTATCCTGGCTCTACAGATAGAAGTTCTGGTTAAAGTTGCATCTGCAATGTTGTTACTTTTCTTTATTCTTGACAATCTATCTTTAATAATTATTAGAAACATAGAGTTTAGAAACTACAAACCCACATTCAAAGCACCTTTATTTCCCTATCTCCAGATGTTTGCAATTGTTGTCTATCTACTTTTAATCTATCAGATGGGCCCCCAAATATTGTTGATGACCATATTGGCAATTTTACTCTGTTTGGGATGGTATTATTTCTATGCTCGGAAAAAAGAATTTTCTCAATCGGCCCTTATCCTTTTGGCTCAAAAAATATTAGATGAAAAATTACCAGACGATTTAGATCATGATAATATTGAAGAGGAACTTTTTGAACTGCTCCAGCATCGCGAAGAAATAATGGAAGACTTTTTTGATAAAACTGTGAAATCCGGAATTGCTCTCGATATAGACAAAAAAATGGATAAGAGTGAATTTCTTGAAATTATTTCTGAGAAATTAGCCCCCCGAATAAACCAGAAAAAAAGCAAAGTCTATGAAGAATTTTGTGAGAGAGAAAGCAAATCCTCTACAAATATTGCTCCGGGAGTTGCTATTCCCCATATTATTATCCCGGGTGAAGATCGTTTTCAGCTGGCTCTGGCAAGAGCAAAAGAAGGTATAGAGTGGGAAGAGGGTAGTGAACCCGTCCAAGCAGTGTTCGTTTTAATAGGCTCGGTAGATCGCCGGGACACGCATTTAAAAGCCTTAATGGCTGTCTCACAAATTGTCCAGAATAAAGAATTTTTCTCAAAATGGATGACAGCCCAAGGTCCGGAAGATTTGAAATCTGTTATTAGACTTATGCCCAGGAGCAGAGTGGAAAAACAAAAGTGATTTGGAATAGAGACCTCAAATTTTTAATGCTTATATCAATTTATCAATTATTGTATTACGGTTTCTGAAATCGATTATTATTTATTATTAAAAAATAGTTCTAAAGGGATTATATGAGAAAAACTAAGATTGTATGTACAATTGGCCCTCAAACCAGTTCCAAAACAGGTATTGACAATCTTGTAAAGGCCGGCATGAATGTCGCCCGACTAAATTTTTCCCATGGAGACCGAGAATCACATCAAGAAGCAATGCAATTTATACGATCAGCTTCCAAAAAGCATAACAAGCCGGTTGCCCTTCTCCAGGACCTGGCCGGACCTAAAATTCGAATTGGAGATATCAAGGATGAGCCGGTCAAACTCAAGGCCGGGCAAAAATACATATTAACAAATCGAGATATAGCCGGAGACGATCAGCAAGTATCTCTAAACTATGATAAATTACCACAGGATGTTAAGCCCGGCGATACTCTTTTATTGGCTGATGGGATGCTCGAATTGGAAGTAGAAAATACCAGTGCTACGGATATAGAGTGTAAAGTAATTCTCGGAGGTAATCTCAGTTCCAGAAAGGGTATCAATTTACCGGATACAGTTATCAGTACAAAAACTCTAACTAATAAAGATAAAAAGGATCTGGAATTTGGCCTCAAAAATAATGTCGATTATGTAGCGCTTTCGTTTGTGCGCTCCGCAGGTGACGTTCAGGAAGTCAAAGATATCATTGACCAATCCAATACCAGAGCCGATGTAATTGCAAAAATCGAAAAAAATGAGGCTCTCGAAGAAATTGATAATATTCTAAAAGTGGTCGATGGCATCATGATCGCCAGAGGCGACCTGGGTGTCGAGATCCCTATCGAAAAAGTTCCGGTTATCCAAAAAAGATTAATAGAAAAAGCCAAACAAAAGGGGAAAATTGTAATCACCGCCACTCAAATGCTGAAGTCGATGGTAAATAGCCCCCACCCCACCAGAGCAGAAGTTACAGATGTGGCCAATGCAATCTACGATGGTAGTGATGCTGTTATGTTATCCGAGGAAACTGCGGTGGGTAAATATCCTGCTCAAACAGTT
>JAIPHI010000072.1 GCA_021735285.1 Fidelibacterota bacterium
TTCAGCATGGTGAATAAGGATCTTATCCCCCAAAATTTATCAGTCCGCTTCAGCGGACTTCCCAGTATGCAAATTCGATAAGTAAAGTAATAGGAGTAAACCATGAATAAAACCACAATCAAAGTCAAAGGCATGAGCTGTGGTCACTGCAAAATGACCGTTGAAAACGCACTTAAAGAGAACAAATGTGTAACCGATGCTTCCGTTAATCTGGATAAAGGTGAAGCAAATGTTGAATATAAAGATTGTTTGGAGAGTGTCGATACGTTAAAAGAAGCAATAAAAAATGCTGGATATGAAGCAATCTAGTGAATATTTAATTTTATTGAATTGAAGGTAGAAATTATGGCCCATGAGCACAATCATGATCAGATAGGTAAAAACACAAGTGTTAGAATGTTCATCACAATGACAATGAACTTTATCATTACTGGAGCAGAGATTGTTGGTGGCATATTATCCGGTAGTTTGGCTTTAATCTCAGATGCACTGCACAATTTGACCGATGGGATAGCTATCATCATTAGTTATATAGCATTAAAATTGAAAAGAGCCAGTCATTCCCCCAGACATACTTTCGGTCTAAAAAGAGCAGAGATCTTTGCAGCAACTATCAATTCTACTGTACTATTTGGGATATCTCTGTTCCTATTTTATAAGGCGATCCAACGGTTGATCAATCCGCAACCTATCGAAGGCAAATTAATGATAATAATTGCCTCGATTGGACTGGTAGCCAATGTAATAGGAACTTTTCTGCTACATCGTGATTCTCACAAAAGTATGAATATTAAATCTGCTTATTTACATCTATTAATAGATGCTATGTCTTCTCTGGTGGTGATCATTGGCGGAATTTTGATAGCCATTTTCGACATTGTCTGGATTGATCCGGTTTTAACTATTCTAATCGGTGCCTATGTCTTGCAAGAAAGCATCAAAATTTTGCGGGAATCCTCTCATATTCTGATGGAGGGAGCACCGTCAGATATTGATCTCCGGGACATTAAAAAAGTTGTCGAAAAAATTCCGGAGGTTAAGAATATTCACCATATCCATATCTGGAATGTGGGGGAAAAAGATGTCCATTTTGAGGCTCATATTGATGTCACGGACATGCTGGTGAGTGAAACATGTGATATTCAAAATGAGATTGTAGAAACTCTAAAAAAGAAATTTCCGATTAATCATATTACCCTCCAGTTTGAATGTGACACCTGTGACTCTGATAAGTTAATCCACAATCCTGGAAAAGATGGAGGGAAGTAAAAAAAATGGTAAATAATAAAAGTAGTACTACAGGTATAATACCTGAATTAAAAAAAGGAGTACAGTCATGAAGAAAACAATCTTAGGAATATTAAGTGGTCTTTTAGTAGTTTCACTTGTATTTGGATTAACTCCGATGAGAAATCAGGGTTTTCGCAATACAAGAGGTAACTCAAGAGGTCCGGGTGATTGTCACATGAATGATGAGTTCTATGAGCAGCATGAAGAACTCTTTGATCAGAATAATGATAAGATAGAAGCATTATATGATGATATAGATGATGTCCGGGATCAGATTGAAGATGAGGTAGAGCAGGATAACCCAGATTGGAATAAAGTTGCCAAACTGATGGAAAAGCAACATGAACTCAGAAATAATGTCTGGCAGATTAGAAAAGAAGAAAGACTTACCATTCTGAAATCCTTAGATCAGGATGAAAGAGAAGAGTTTGTTGAAAACTATTGTTTTGGCTGGTCAAAAGGACACATGGGACCTGGTTATCAACATAGAGGTAACAGAGGTCATATGGGCCGCGGATCTAATAGCGGTCATATGATGCGATAATAGTTGTTTGATTGATTTCCCGTCCCTGAGTTTATTCGGGGATGGGGAATCAAAGCATACAGGTTGAAGGTGTTTATAATGGGACAAAGGAATCCAGCTGAAGATGGTTACGAAATTGGTAAAGTGAAAAAGGTCATGGGGCAATTTGCCGAGGTTGAAATTGAAAAAATAGTAGGGTGTGAACATTGTAATGTAAAAACTATTTGTGGGGTCAAAAGAAGCGGAAAATGCAAAATCCGGCTGCTTAATGTATTGAATGCCGAACCTGGTGATCGAGTTTTACTCAAGGAATCTGATATTAAACAAATTAAATTGGTAACTATCGAATATGGTTTACCGCTTTTAGGTTTTTTAATAGGTTTGACAATTTCTTTTTCATTGATCAAAGATTTTCCTTTTTCTGTTTCCTCTGAATTGGGAAGTTTTATAATTGGAATTTTAACTTTATTAGGCTCTGGCTATTTTGCAAATCGCTGGAGTAAAAGAAAGTTATCAGAGAATTTCTCAATCCTTGAAATGAAGTCGATATTACAGGATTAAACTGGAATGAAAACTAATAAAACTAGAAAAGTGGAGAATAGCTATGATAATGCAGAATATTTGATGGAGAGATTATTCTTCAGAAGAATAAGAAACGAAACTATCGGCAGTTTGGAAGGAGAAATCTTAGAAATTGGTGTGGGAACTGGCAAAAATTTAAAATATTACAATAGATCAGCTCAAGTAACGGGGATTGATATCAGTTCAAAAATGCTTGAAAAAGCCAGAGAAAAGTCCGATAATATTAATCTTAGATTTGAACTAAAGAAAATGGATGCTCAAGATCTAACTTTTCAGTCAAATACATTCGATTCTATTATCGGAACTTTTGTTTTTTGTTCTATCCCAGATCCTGTTATGGCAATGAAGGAAATCAAAAGAGTAGCCAAACCGAATGCAAATATAATTTTCATCGAACACGTTTTGAGTAATAACAAAGTTATTGCATACCTGGAGAATTTGATAAATCCTATAGTTAGCTCTACATTTGGGTTCGAGTTGAATCGTAATACGAAAGAAAATATAAAAAATTCTGGTTTAACTATTGAGAAAGATGAGGAACTGGCATTTTTTGATGTATTTCGGCGTTTTACCTGTACTATTTATTAAAAGAAAATAAATTGGTAAATTTTAAAGTGTTTTTACGTTTGATATTTAGGTTAAATCTGTCTAAAAGTAATTTGTAGAGTAGCATAATTAGCATTAGTTGTGTGTTTTTTCCCGAGGCCTTTAATGGGCCGAAGAAAAATGGATAGTAACATATTGTAACCGAGAATTATATTACAAAATATACCAGTCATTTATTGTACAAAACGCTATAACTAAAATTTAGAAGTTAGGGAGGAACTGATAGTGGTTAACCAAGAACATGAACATCGTCATAATGATAACAAAGATAAAAACCAGTCTAACCACCATAAACACATGATGGAGGATTTTAAAAGACGTTTCTGGATTTCAACAATTGTTACTATACCTATTTTACTTCTATCTCCATTAATACAGAGCCTTCTGGGACTCGATTTCTCCTTTCCAGGACGTGATTATGTAATGGTGGTGTTATCCACTTATATATTTTTCTATGGCGGCTGGCCCTTTTTAAAAGGTATTTATGATGAACTGAGTGATAAAGCTCCGGGGATGATGACCCTGATAGCTGTTGCTATCTCCGTAGCATATTTTTATAGCACTGCCGTAGTCTTTGGTCTGGAAGGTAGGTTCTTTTTCTGGGAACTGGCAACTTTGATCGATGTGATGTTACTGGGACACTGGCTGGAGATGAGGTCAGTTATGGGAGCTTCCAGAGCTCTGGAGAAATTGGCTCAACTAATGCCCGAC
Source organism: Fidelibacterota bacterium (assembly GCA_021735285.1). Classification (GTDB taxonomy): domain Bacteria; phylum Fidelibacterota; class UBA2242; order UBA2242; family JAFGTP01; genus JAIPHI01. The sequence goes on from JAIPHI010000072.1 coordinate 3,713, forward strand.
ACTGCTCATTTAAAGAAAGGTAATGAAACCGAGGATGTAAAAATATCAGAATTGGAAGCCGGTGACCTGATTCTGGTCAAAGCCGGTGAGAAAATTCCTGCTGATGGCACAATAAAAAAGGGTAATTCTTATATCGATGAGTCCATGCTGACCGGTGAATCTAAACCCGTTGAAAAAGAGACTGGCGCTGAGGTGATCGGTGGTTCGATTAATGGCGACAGCGTGCTGGAAGTAGAGGTCGAAAAAACTGGTGAAGATTCCTACCTAAACAAGGTCATCCGACTGGTTGAAGAAGCCCAGGAAGCGAAATCTAAAACCCAAAGACTTGCGGATGTAGCAGCAAAGTGGTTGACTGTAATTTCGATTTCTGTGGGAACTGTTACTCTGATATATTGGTTATTTTAGGGACCTGATCTGGCCTTTGCAATCGAACGTATGGCTACAGTAATGGTCATTACCTGCCCTCACGCCCTGGGTCTGGCAATACCTCTGGTTGGTGCAGTATCTACCACACTTTCCGCCAAGAACGGGCTCCTGATCAGAAATAGAACTGCTTTCGAGAATTCTCGCAAGGTCACATCGATTGTATTTGATAAAACCGGAACTTTGACAAAAGGTGAATTTGGGGTCAATTCTGTTTACTCTTTTGATGAGGACTATTCTGAAGATAAAATTCTGCAACTATCAGCATCAATTGAGCAATCCTCGGAACATCCAATTGGTAAAAGCATCATAAAAAGAGCAGAGGATAAGGATTTAGAAATTTTGCAAGTGCAAGATTTCGAAGTCTTAAAAGGAGAGGGTGTGGAAGGGAAAATTGACAATCAGAAGATCAGCCTTTTGAGTCAGCAGGCTTTGAAAAAACGCAATTTAAGCATGCCAGAAGATTTTGTTGTAGATGAGGCTGCAACTATGATAGCTGTAGTTATCGATGAGAAAGTAGTTGGCGCGATCACGCTCGAAGATCAGATCAGAGCTGAATCCTATGATGCAATTAAACAGCTCCAAAAAGAAAATATCAAATGCTACATGCTGACTGGAGATAATAAAAAAATTGCTAAGAAAGTTGCCAATGAACTGGGACTGGATGGCTATTTTGCCGAAGTCCTCCCTCATGAAAAACAGGAAAAAATAGAAGAGATCCAAAGTCAGGGTGAAGTCGTTGCCATGACCGGAGACGGCATCAATGATGCTCCGGCACTGGCTCAGGCCGATGTGGGCATTGCCATTGGCTCAGGAACCGATGTAGCAGCTGAAACCGCTGATATTATTCTGGTAGAAAGTAATCCTAAAGATGTGCTCTCATTGATTTTGTTTGGACGAGCAACATACAAGAAAATGATCCAGAACCTATTCTGGGCAACCGGTTATAATGTAATTGCAATACCGCTAGCAGCTGGGGTGCTCTATGGTGCTGGAATATTAATATCACCGGCAATGGGTGCTGCGCTGATGTCACTGAGTACGGTGATCGTTGCTATTAATGCTAGGTTTCTTTCGATTGATAGGGAGTGAGACAGAAAATCAGAATTGGTCGAGTTGTCGAGTGGCAAATTTGGTAAGTAGGAAAGTTGGAAAAGAGTATTCCTGGTTTGCGAATTATAATGATGTGTAATAGCACAAAATATGAAAATTATAAGTAGCTGAGAAAAAGTTAAAATTACAAAATAATAGGACGTGATTTATTCTTCTATTATATTATTCAACTATGTATAAAAGATAAGCCTTCCTATCCTTGTCCTCAATCTCCTGATCGGGAACAGTTTTATTAGGGAAACTCCGATTTCTAGAAAAATAAAGGTTACAAATTTCTGTCGAATGAATATCTCTCAAAATTGTAGTTTTTCAAAAAAATTGTGTTCCCAGGCAGGAGCCTGGGAACAAGATAGAAATTATTTCTGGTTCCCAAATTTGGTTTGGGAACCAGAATTTTATTTTGTCAATTTTGCGAGATATAATCTTTATTTTATTATCGGCGCAGAATCAATAAGGGAAATATAATCATCTATATTTCCATTATCTAAACAACACTCAATAATCTTTTTACCGATATCCATTAGATCGTCATCGTGGAACTTGTCTAAGTGCTCATGGAAAAAATCCTGTAGGATCTGATTGCCCTTATCATAGGCTTCTTCGCCTACTTCGCCCTGTTTTTCAACCTGCAAAAGGCCCCTGTCCAAAGGACTGCCTTCAACCATGATATTTTTGAGAGCATAGCCCAGTAGGGAAGAACGAGCGGGAATTAATTGGTCTTCAGAGAACCAGGCTCCTCCGCGTCTTGCCAGATATTCTCTGGTGATCCATTCGGGCATAAATCCGACCTTCCAGGCTCCAATGTGCTGATTAGGGATTAAGATATATTTGACTTCAGGGGTGTCGAGAATTTGTTGAAGTAGTATATTGGCCTGGTTGACCCGCAAACCTGTAGTAAATGGCCAATAGGAACCAACACCTTCGGAACTAATTCCTTCAGTATCTACAATACTTGGATTACCATATCCACGGGGCGCAATCAACCGCCATAACCAGGCTAGGGCGGGAGGCAGAACATGAAAAAGACCGATAATGCCGTAATTTGGTCTATCTTTTGAACTCGGAGGGGTCCGGACACCGAAACTTCGTATATCTACTGTTATGGGGTCGTCTAGATCGGTTTGAATATCACGAGGAAGTACTACCCGGGGATTGGGGCAGGGTTGACCTGGTTCGTCCTCGATATGTTCCCAGATAAGCGCCGTACTATTAGGAGCCGCATCAATATTCAAAAAGAGGAGCGACTTGTCAGGATGAACTGAGGTTTTTTCCAAATTGGGTTCAGTTCCATATTCAGTTATATGATCGACTCTAACAAACCAGGAGTCCTCAGCATCTGTAAGAATTAATTTATCAGAATCTTCGTCTTGTAAAAAATTAGGGCAGGACGCCATATCATCAGCAACTGGATTGAGCTGACAGCCCTGGGGTAAGGCCAGATGTTGCTCCTCATCAGTTATTATATTATGCCCTAAAAGAATATTTCCGGTGCTTTCCCTGTGCATATCCTGTAGCATTTCACTTTTTCCGCCGCCACTGGCACCTTCATGAGTGATAACTAATTTATTATTGTAGGGAGTCACAACCTGAACTGTAGAACAATGCAGTGTTGGCCAGCCTTCTTTTTCACCTTTATCTATGAGCATGCTATAGACGCCTTTTTTGGCACTGGGACCGGGATATAGATTATAACTAAACAGTTCATAGTTGGAAGGCTGACGATTGTGAACTACAACTTGTTTTCCATCAAAATGGGTATGTCTAAAAGGAGGTGCCACGTAAATAAATGCTTCCGGCTGCAGCGTTTCTTCTAAATTTTTTGTATCTATTATACCCTGCAAAAGCCCCAGACCTAAAGCAAAAAATCCAGCATTTGCAGGAGCGATCGCCATTCCTACCATGCCCAAAGATTTGGGACCGACATAGTAGAAAAACAAGCATAATTCCTGTTTTTTGAGCCAATCAAAGGTTTCCTCCCTGAGTCCATTAAACTCAAAATCGAATCTATCTTCGAATTTCTGTTTGTCAGTGGGATTATCATCAGCAATAACCATACAGTCGGGGTCACGTCGTCTCATATAGGGTTCCATATAATTGGCTGCTACTCCGTTGCGCACTTTGCAAACCTGGGCTTCCTGCACTTTTCCATCACCGGGCACATCATAACTAACGTTTTGCCATCCACTTTTATTAGTATCTCTGACCGATAGTTCAACCAGTTCTTCGATGTCATTCCCTAGAATATACCCGGGGCACGCAGTTAAAAGTTCCTGAATATGTTCTGGTAAATTGATATTTTGAAAATCTTCATTTATGTCCATAACTTCTCCTGTTTTAGAAAATAGTTAGTTATTGGTTTTATCTATATCCATCAATTTATCTAAAATTAATTTTTATTTAAAACATTTAATTTAAAAGCAGTTACTAGCCCTGCAATTGCCAGCATTCCAATACTCAAATATAAAGCCAGGTCATAAGATCCTGTTGAGTCAGCTAAAAAGCCTCCAATAGCCGGACCTGTTATCCCTGCTAAACCATAACCTAAAAAACAAATCGGGTAGAGCCGGGGAAAAGCATCCATTCCAAAGTAACGGGAAATAGAGGATGCATAAATTACAAAATTACCACCGAAATGAAAACCCAGAAATGCAGCAAATACAAGGAATAGTATCGAACTTGATGTAATTAATTTTAAAAGCAGTAAAAATACTGCAAATCCACCCAGGGATAAAGGAATCGTTTTGTAATTAAATTTGTCAAACAGGTATCCCCAGGTAACTCTACCAACAGCATTGCCAACAGCGAAAATGGAGATTGTTGTAGCGGCGATTTTTTTGGAAAATCCGGAGTCTATTGTGATTGGTGAGAGGTTGCCTATAATTAATAAACCAGCAAAGGTTCCTACAAATATACCAAAAACGTGAATCAGAAAGGGCTTTGAAAACAGTGTCGATTTATCAGTACCGAGCTCTTTTTCGCCGCTTTCAGAAGATGGTACCGCCAGGACTGATGAAGATAGGATCAATAAGGCACCGGGTATAATGGCTATCCAACGGAAAAAAGTCAGTACATTCATACCGGCATTGAGAAAATGCGAGGCGACAGAAGATAAAATAATGGCACCACCACCAAATCCGGCAACAGCCACTCCGGTGATGAAGCCCTTATGTTTGGGGAACCACTGCATACCTACTGAGAGAGGGCAAACATAGCCAAAACCGATTCCGGCTCCGGCAAATAATCCGATTCCCACCAACAGAATAATAAAACTGCCGCCAGAAAACGAGGCAATTAGGTAACCAACCAGAAATAGGACTGCTCCAATGCTGGCTGTAAAGCGGGGCCCCCGCCGACTCAGAATACGTCCGGCCCAGATCATAGCCAGGGTGAAAACTGCAATACTAACACCAAAAATAGTTCCGCATTGGCCTTTGCTAAGACCATAATTATTGATCAGATGAGGAACAAAAATACTCCATGCATAAATTCCCCCTAATATTGTTTGAATGATAATTCCTGCAATTAAATTGACCCATTTGTTCTTCATTTGTAGCTCCCTTTTTTTTAGCCTCTAAGTCCCTAAGAAACAAAGTTAAGAAAATTTTATTATAGCATTTAAGGCTCAAAGACTCAAAGAAAAAACATTCTAATTTGTTTCTATTTTATTTGTTTATGAATTCGAAGTTTTTGTATATTAATCGTGAATAAAATATCATCCATATTGGTCTGATCCACTTTTGTAAATATTGTTATTCTTAGATTCTTCGAGACTTCGCGGCTATTATTTTTATTCGAGTCTTTGAGGCTATGACTCCTCATTATTGTAAATTAATTGTATCAGGTCGGCCAGGGTTCTGTGTTCTTCGATAGGATGTTTAAGATGCATTTCGGTATTGATCTGATAAGTATTCCGGCGCCCATTTTTCTCTCTATCTATATAGTCCTCTTTTCTCAGGTCAGATACTATATTCTGGACAGCTCGTTCGGTAATTCCAACCTTTTCTGCTATCTCACGCATTTTAATAGATGGTGATTCTACCAGACACAACAAAACGTGAGAATGATTAGTAAGAAATGTCCAGGAGGTTCTATTTTTTTTTACCATTTTTTACTCCTCAAGTAAATAACAAGATTTCTCAATTGCAGCAAAATCTAATAATAATCCAAATACGAATCAAGTATCGTGAATTTATTTTCATGAAAATTAATTCGTATGTAACAACTATTCAGTATGACACTTTAATTTTGATATATGAAAATTAATCAGCCCCCGTAAATTGCCATAAAACTAACATAATGTGTTGTTAATTATAAATATCATATCAAGATAGATTGAATTTTATTTTCCCCCGCATTATAAAAAAAGGCGTTAAGAAATTCCAGTAATGGAGCGTTAAGAACCAATATATGTTTGAACCCGATAGGGTGAGTTCATATTGGTTTAGCGGAATGGATGGAATTTTAGTCTTTTTTTATCCAGCGAGCGAGTTTTTTCTCACTTTTTTCCTCGTTGAAAAAAGGGCCCTGCTCTCGTTTCTGCAAAATAAATAATTAATGGCAATTAAAGTTCATTATGTTTATAATTTCTATTATGTTGTTACTTTTGTCTCGCCACAAAAGTAACCCAAAAGGCTCCACCGGGGCAATTAAATGCTAAAATTTATTTCACCTCACTAAAAATATTTTAATGCTCCCTTTAGCATGTGATTGATCCGCTAGAAAATATTTTTTTAACGTTCTGGTCATAAATTTTCCAGACGCATTTAATTATAATGCCGAGAAAAAATCAAATAAAATAGTTTATGTGAAATTATTACTCTAAATAATTATTATTTGGAAAACTGGGGATCCCAGCTTTTTTTATTCTAATAGCTCGAAAGCAAGGAATATTCTTTTACAACTTTTCAACCTACTTCTTTCCCACTATACCAGATTGCCACTCAACCAGTTCCAATTTGACTAAAACATTTCTCCAAAAATTTTCTTTGTTATAGCCATTATATCCGCCAATTATAAGATGCTTTGAGGAAAAAACCCCTTTGCATTTCCAAAAAATTATTAGATTCAATATATTCTGAATCTTGATATTGAGTCTTTTCATATAAAGCTCCATAACCAATATGGACAACTGTACCTGGGATGTAATTAAAACTAGCCAGGAAATCCGTTAACAGCTCTTCTTTATATGTATTGTATTCGATTGTTGCCCGAATGAATAAATATTTATTAATTTGATATGTGGTTCTATTTCTAAAGATCCGGTAGTCAACTAATTGCTCATTATTACTGCGCTGATGGATCAAAGAGCGCACAGCTACAACAGAACTTTTTAGTGAGGATAAGGGCTCAAATTCTAGCTGCATAGAAATTGTACTCTGGTCAGCCTGCTGGGGATCATCTTCATCATACCAGGGGGTTGCACTATCGTGATATTCAACCACCATCCCCAACTTTTTCCAGGGTTGGCTCCGTAAATAAAGCCCAAACCCATCCCGCCTGTACAACTTGCCGGAATAGGACTCTGTTGATAATTTTCCATACATATGAAAATAGGTATTTCTGGTCAAATTCAGATTATTATTGTATTTCAATAAATATTCAGTTTGATCATCATATTTATCATATTGCACAAAATTATACATGCCCGGTTGGAACTTTTGAATTATATCATTATCCAGATAGAATCTACGACAGGTACTCATGACCAGAGCACTTATACCATCTCTTGGCATATAACCTGATTGTAGTCCAAAATTTTTCGAAATGTCATGACCGCTCAGAGAAAGGTAGTAGTATTTATCATTATAGGTCCAGTCCAGATCCACGTTGTAGGCTTGATCGAGATTGCCTGTTTCTCGATCCTTGGTTGCTGAATAGAAGCTATTGCCCTCCACAGTTACTTTACCTGATAATTTTAGGCGGGAATCTAGGCCCAGCACCTGATTGTAACCCTCACCCAAAAAACGGGATGTATAAAGGCCTCCAATATGAGACCCCTTATCCAATAATCTTTTATAGCGGAGAATTCCAAAATAAGCATTTTGATTAACATCCTCTTCATTATATCGGGGCGATTCATCAGAGGCAATGATTGTAGAAATAGCATTGGATTTCCCAATTTTCCCGGAAAGTTTCAGACCTGCTGAAGGGTCTATGATTGTTCTTGTATGCACGGCTTTTTGAATTGCACTGGCAGAACCTGTTCCTGCAACTTCAAATTTTTCATTACCTTCCATGAAAAAGGGTCTTTTTTCGTTATAGTAAATGCTGGAACGGACATTGGCATCTACGCGACCGGCATCGGCTTCGATCTGACTGAAATCCGGATTTATGGTAGCATCCAATGTCAAAGTCGGAGTAATACCCATTTTGGCAGTTACCCCCAGGTTAGTTTCATTCAGATCATTGGATAATTTTCCATTCTGGTTTTTTAATTGATAATTTCTGGTGATAGAGGGTAATAGCTCATACGTTCGTTCATAATTTAAGTTTTCATACTCAATAGTTCCCATTTGTTGTAAGAAGTCACCATTGTCAGGATTGTAGGCGGGATATATGCCTTTTTCAGATTTGCTAGGGATATGACGTCCCAAATAAACTCCCATCTCAACAATTTCTCCTGGTTCAAAACGAATACTTTTTAAGGGAATAGCCATTTCAACATTATAGCCTTTATCTGTTTTTATACCTGCGGATTGCCAGATGAAATCGGGTGAGGCATCATCTCCATTGGATTTCATAATTAGGTCACCTTGTACTCCATGAGGATTAACAATGAATTCATATGCACTTTGCCTATCATTGTAGGAATCTAACATAACAATCACCCAGTCTTCACTAAATATATTATCTCTTTCAGTATGAGTACCCTGTATTTTATCAGGATTGTCACTTAAACACTTGAAAGCAAAATATAAATTCTCTTCATCATAAGCCGAATAGGCAATTGTTTTCTCGCTTAGTTCATTACCTATACTGGGTTGGAAGGTTAAAAAATCAGAATAATGGGGAGCTTGTTTCCAGATAATTTCATCTAAATTACCATCAATTTGAACATCTTGATTGAATTTATAGGATTTGAGATATGTGTTGCCAAATAAAATTGTTTGAAATATTACAATAAAAACCAACCATTTTTGTTTAACCATAACCAACTCCCTGATTATATTTTCAAATAGATCATAACTTTTGATTCAATCTGTAAACTTTAGTTGTCATAAAATTTGAAAATTTTAATTTAAAACCGAATCTATTTTATGGAATATAAAAGTTGTGTTTTCCTGATTTTAAAAAATATAATCGGAAAAGAGAAGCTCATTTAAAAATTAGAGTTGATAATAGACAATGAATTTGATTACATTCAAAAGGAAGCTCTG
>JAIPHI010000073.1 GCA_021735285.1 Fidelibacterota bacterium
CTATCCCGATATAAGAGAGACCTTTGTATCTATCATATTTTTTTGTGTTTTTATAAAACTTATCCATTTTTTGAAGGTCTCCAGTCTTCAAATAACGGGAGTAATTTTCATCAGCTTTGTCATCTAAAAAATAGGCCAATATTCCGCAGGATAATATCAATGAAGTTCCGATTGTATTTTTTAAGTTCCATTTTAATTTTTGGGTCTCGTAGCCAGTATTTTGTAGAATATTTTTATGAGCAATTTGTAAACTATCGGGATTAAATGGAGCTTTGAAAGGTGGTCGTTGTCCAAAATTTAAATTGATTAAAATTAAAATGCTTAAGATAACTAAAAAAGTTAACTTTTTATTCATTTTTTATTTCCAATCAGTATTAATTTTTTTCCACTGCTATATAAAATTCCTCGATGTGTTAATTTAACATAATTTATGGATTTTTCAGCTTGATATTTCCAATATTCTGAGCCATCTGTTGAGTTTAAGCAGAATATAATTCCTTTGGAATAGGGCAAAATTATTTTATTATCTATGGCTATACAGTCTAAACTAAGAAGACCAGGATATGAGAATTCCCATATAGTTGTATTTTTTGAATAATCGAGTGAAATTGTTTTTCCACTGGCAAATGCTATGATGAGATGCCCCTGCATAAACTGAGGACTAGAATAAATTGTTTGATCATATTTTTTTGAATAGACTACTTCCTCATTTTGTAAATTTAAAATTTTTATTAGACCGGAACTATTATGAATTACTAAGTGATCATTGTTTAATAGGATATTTTGAGGAAGTGATATATCGGTCTTATATTTGTCAATAATCTTTAGATTAGAATCAATGCTAATTAGTTTTCCTGATTCTGTAAGGCATAGGATTTTATTATTCCGGAGTACATAATTATCTATTATTCGATTTTGGAATGAGGTTTTTCTTTTTATCTCGCCATTTTTGGAGTTTATGATACCTATGCCAGTTTGATATTTAATGAAGATCTGTTTATTGAACTTGAAAAGTCGAGTAATATTTATTTTATATTTTTGTTTCCACACTACTTTGGCTTTTTTCAAATCCCAGGCTATGATTTCATTCTCATTTTCGGCCGAGAAATAAAGAATATTATTTATTACGTTATAGAGTTTAATGGGGCGCATATAATCCTTCCAGTAGTAGTCTATTTGTTTTCCTGTCCGAACATTTAATATTTGTAGCCCGCCTCTACTATCGCCAATTAAAAGAGAGCTGGAATCTAATTCTATTATTTTTTGAGGATAGGCCTTTAATTTTGTACTCCAGAGGACAGAAACCGAATCCTGAATACAAGTCAATTTATCAAATTCCGGCGGATCATACATATAACTTCTCTTAAACTTAAAAGCACAAGAAGTGAATAAGATTATTAATAATATGACAATCGCCTTAGATTGCATGTCAGTAGCTCCATCCGAAGAAAAATTTAACAAATAAATCTTTTTGAATACTATTAAAATCTGTTCTTTTTCCAATATCCATTCTGAGTACAAGTTGGCTCATCAGGGAGCCTCGAAGACCGATACCAAATGAACCTATAAAACCGGGAAACTCCCGATCCCAGGCATTTCCAATATCGAAAAAAACCGCAGATCTGATCGGAAACAATCCCAATGTAGTATTTCCAAAATTAAGAGTTAAACTTTGAGCAAAAGGCAATCTGAGTTCATTATTAAACATGATAAATTTTTTGCCATAAATATCAGTATAATCATAACCTCGCATATACCAGCTGCCTCCAATGTAGAATCTCCTAACATCATCTCCACTATTAAAAATACTCATAGTCCGATGAGCAAAAGCAATACTTTTACTTAATCTTAAATAATATCTGAAATCTCCCAGAAAAATGAAATTGCTAATTTGGGAACTTTTAAAGTTATAGGAAGGCCCAAAAGTTAACCGCATGCGCCAACCATCAATTGGTCCGGTGTAAGTCCACATAGAATTGTCATGGACATAAGAGATGAAGTTTGATATTAAAAAACGTTTTTCTTTATAGCCGTAAAAATCTTTAGTTGAATGCCACAGGGAAGTACTGAGTTCAACTCTATCATAGGTATTGATTGGATAATTTATGCCAGCTCTGGTCCCAATAGTTCTCTCAAAATAGAATCCTTCATAGGGGCTATAATAATCATTGGCAAAATGGAAAAGACTGAGAGAGCGGTCACACCTTTGTTTGAGATCAATCATGGTCGCAGCAATATTCCAGTAATCCATTATCTCAGATGTGGTTTGAGATGTATTCGCCAGTAAAAAATTGTAATATCTATTACCCAACATATCGGATATACTCAACTGAGCACCGCCCAGCATTCCAAAAAGAGGGTCATAAGCTACTGTAGTCTGAGCGAGATCCAGACTATATTTCAGCTTATAAGATTTAACCTTTTTCTTATCAAGTTTCAACTCTTGGGAAATACTATCTTTTTTTTGGAAATATTGCATTGAATCATTATAAGACGAATAACTCGAATCAGGAGTATAGTTATCAAGATGATAATTGTAGTTACCAAATTTGCCTAGAACCAATCCCTTTTTATCATTGGGGGAATAACTGTGGATCCCAGTATAAAAATTCGATAGCTGCTTATATTTCACCTTTTTATTATTAGTAATGAGGGAATCACTAAATTCCAGGCACCAGAGATTACCTCTTTCCGTACTATCAGATAAAAAATAGATGGTATTCATTTTATCCGGATGCCAAAAAGGTTTATATTGGTTTGTTTTTGAATCTGTCAATTGGTATATGTCACCGTTTTTAATTCTACAAATATAGAGATCATTTTTTGTGTTATACTCCTCATTCTTGCGGTCCGAAGCAAAAACCAAATATTGATTGTTAGGTGAAAAGCTGGGAGATGAATCTCCATAAATATCCCTGGTTATTCTATAGATCTGGTTTTGTTTTCTCTTCCAGATATAAATATCAGACCAGCCTGTTGTATCCTGAGCAGAAAAAGCCAGCATTTCTCCATTCTTACTCCACATCGGGTTGGCTATTGTGACAATCTCATTAGCACCTATTTGGTGAGTTTTTTTCCGATTTTTGATGTTATAGAGCCAGATCACATCATTTTTACCTGCTTTGGCAACAAATGCTAATTCTCCTTGATTGTTAACTGTTAGACGAGTTTGTAGGAGATGGAGACTTTCATATTTTGGAATCTGTCGACTTCGAACTAAAACTTCTTCTGTATTTTCTTCTAATTTCTTTAGAATAATATTTTCATAACCCCATTTATTAGACATGTAAATGATATTTTTGGCAGAATCCGAATTGTAGATAGCAGGACTAACCTGAATATCTCGATCATTAAATCTGCGGTTATCTGTATGGGTTATATTTTGATTGTGAATATGCAAAGCATATTTCTTTTTTAAATGGAGTTGCCAATCTTCAACAATCCGTTTAAAATCTTTTCCCGATATATCACTAATCGCTTCCTCGAAAGAATTATACTTCCAGTAGTCGGTCATCAGCTTTCTAATGCGGTCTGCTCCATAGTGTTCTTCGTAATATTTGATAAAAGCCTGTCCCTCTTTATATAATAGAAATCCGGCAAAATAAAGCCTAAAACTATAAAGAGGAACCAGATAATCATGTAGAATCGCGTCCTTAATATACATTTCTGATTCCTTATCATACCCGATCGACCAATATTCGGCCAATCCCTCCATAAACCAGAGAGGAAAACCACTACTCTCATATAATCCTATCTTGCGCGCAGTGGCTGCAATTTTATAATGGCTAAAGACGTGGACAATTTCATGTCTAATCACATGCTGAAAATCTGATCTTTTACCGGTGAAAGGTAAAACCACACGGCCTTTCATGTATTCAAAAAATCCGCCTACACCTTCCGGAATTCTAGACTGAATTATATTTGTCTGCTGAAAATGAATAGGATTACTATAGATCACAAGCGGAATTTTTCTATCAATTGTAATATTGAATTTGATTTCATATTCTCGATATGCTTGCTTAGCAATATCTCTTGCCATGGCAGCAATTTTTTCTTCTCCTTTATAATAGTAGATGTCAAAATTCTTACTCTCTAAAACTAGCCATTCAAATTGCTTGTAATTGATCTTGTTCTTTCCAAAATAGAATTGACCAGTTATGGTTAAAGGTAGAATAAGAAGGATCAAGAGAAGCACTTTATTTTTGTATGAATTGTTCATATTTAAAATATGATTGCTAATTAATTATAAGTTTGGGTAGTGGCCTTAAATGCAGTATAATTTTCTTTTGGTCAAACAGATATCACATAATAACGGGATAAAAACTCTATAGTATTTAAATTATAGTTAATGATTCTATGTTTGAGAGGGTTATCCCAATAATTTAAAATTTATATTAATCTAGAATAAATATATTTTATTTGATTCTGAACTCATGAACCTTAGGTTGAACTAATTCTTTATACTTCTTATATGGCATCCTGATGAGTTCCTCATGACTGCCTGCATTGAATGTAATCATATGATTATTATCCAGGTTTTTAGAAACATAGGTCGGCATATCATATAAATTACCAAAAGGTGCCATAGCGCCTGTCCTGGCATCCGGAAAAAGATCCCGAAAATCATTTTCATTGGCTAATTTCACTCCTTCTAAATCAGTTAATTGTTCAAACTCTTCCAGGTCAACTTTATCTGTAGCGGGCAGAACAGCGAGGACAAATTCATCATTTTTGTCCTTTAATACTACTGTCTTGGCCAGGTCTTTTCCGGGAATATGCGAGCTGCTTGCGATTTCCTGAGCAGTATAAGCTTTGGAATGTTTAATGGAAGCGTATTTAACATCGTTTTGATCAAGATATTTTTTGACTCTTTTTGAAATAGACATACTTACCTCCTTTTTTCTTTCTTTTTAAAAATAACAATATAAATTTCATAATGCAAGGGAGGCTGAAAATATAAGTCCAAATCTAAGGAGATAATAATAGAACAAAATCATATTAATAATAAATTCAGAGTCCCTGATCCTGTGAAAATAGAAAGATACCAATTTTGACCTTGAGATCAATGAGAACAGGGATCAGGAAAGCGGAAGTAGTTGAGTAGGAAAGTCGAAAAAGAGTATTCCATGCTTATAATCTATTAGAATAAGTAATAGACTAAAATTTGAATGTTATTGATTGTTAAAAAATTTAAAAAACTCCAAAATCAGGAGACATAATAGATGTTTTACACTCCGGACATAAAACAACTTCGCTACTCGTCCACTTTTCAACTCGGTCAACTCCGGTTCCCACTTTCCAAAATTGTAGTATCCCGTCTCTTTTTAGAATCTGATTGTTATTTATAAGCCAGGTTATATTTTTAATTATAGTATTGTTTTTATTTAGACTAAACATCCTATAGAAAATCACGAGGTAGGGAATTCTGAAATTGCTATTTACAGCTATTTACTGCTATATAATCAGATAAAACAAAAAGAACAACTAAGTAGATAAATATATATTTTGGTTTAATTATAGAATTTATCGAGCATTCGCCGCTGGGTTGTTTATAATTTGTATTTGAGAATTTTATACAATAGGAATGCAGAAAAGTAAGTATTACTTACTTTAAATAAACCAGATTGTTATGACCTTTCCTCGTCCTTTGCTTTGTTCCAGAGACTGTCAAGCTCGTTCAGGCTCATGTTGGCAAAGTCTTTATCAACATGAGCGATATGTTTTTCAATCTTTTGAAACCTACTCATAAATTTTCTATTAGTGATTTTGAGAGCTTCCTCCGGATTTATATTTAGGAAACGAGAGAGATTGACCAGAGAAAAGAGAAGATCACCAAACTCCTCTTCGATTTCATCTTGATTTTTTTTAGCAATGGCACTCTTCAACTCTTGAGTTTCCTCATCAATTTTTTCCCAAATAGGTTCCACCTTTTTCCAATCAAAATTTTGTTCGGCAGCTCTTTCCTGTATCCGGCGGGCAAATAGAAGAGAAGGTAAAGATTTAGGCAGACCTTCCATCAAAGATTTCCGCCCTTCTTTCTTTTTTATTTTTTCCCAGTTTTGTTTGATATCTTTTGTGTTTTCGACTTCAACATCAGAAAAAATATGAGGATGGCGCCGTATCATTTTCTCTCTAATTGAACGAATAGAATCACTGAATTTAAATTCGTCCTCTTTTTCACTAAGTTTAGCCTGAAAAACTATATGCAACAGAAGATCACCAAGCTCTTCTTTTAACTTATTCTGATTGCCCTCATTAATGGCTTCGATCACTTCATGAGCCTCTTCTAGAAGATAGGGAATAAGTGATTTGTGAGTCTGTTTTCTATCCCATTGACATCCTTCAGGACCAAGGAGAGTATCCATTACATCAAGAAATTTATTTAATTCTTCACTGCTGTCACTCATTGTTTTATGATTGCTCCTTTGTTTTCAAAAGACCTTGAAAATTGATCTCTTCCAAATATCTATTTTGTATCTCAAACATCTGATTTTTATTTGATTGAGTAGTGTCATCATAACCCAATAGATGTAAAATAGAATGGATTAAAACATTTGCTAATTCGTATTCCACTTCTACATTAAATTGATGCGCATTTTCTTGAATTCGATCGCCGCTAAGATAAATTTCACCCTCAACCGGCTGTTCCGGTGCGTTCAGGTTGAAACTAATAGTATCGGTAAGCACATCTTGATTATAATACTCTTTTTTAAGCTTGTTCACTTCTTTGTCGGTAGTTAAGATAATTGAAACACTGTCTATCGCTCTTTTCTCTTTAGATTGTAAAAATTTTAAAATTCTATTTGTTATAGATTTATTAATATTAAATTTAGGATAGTTATTAAATATTCTAAGGTTAATCTTTATGAATCCTTTTCTTTGGATTTGTCTTCTTCATCTGAAGCATTCTTTGATTCACTAGCATCCTCTTGCTGATCGGGGTATTCAACCCGCGCATGGTGTTCACTTTTTAAGGTAGGCATTATTCCGGTATTATCTTCAATATTACCTTTGATATTTTTTAGATCAGCGAAAGTAAGAGGAGATTCATCTAATTGTCCTTCTTCCACTTTCTTATTGATAATTTTATCGACCAATCTTTCCAGCTTTCTTAGGCTTGGATTTTTCAGAGAACGGGTCGCTGCTTCGATTGATTCGCAGATCATAAGAATTGCAGTTTCTTTCGTATCAGGCTTGGGGCCAGGATAGCGATAATCTTCTTTATTTATGGAATCGGGGTCCTCAGCTGCTTCGATAGCTTTCTGATAAAAATATTCAATTGTCGTTGAGCCGTGATGAGTCCTGATAAATTTTGTTACTACTTCCGGCAAATTATATTCTTTGGCTAATTTTAATCCTTCCTCCACATGATTTGTTATTACCAGAGCGCTTAAATTAGGTTTTAAATTATCATGTTTATTAATATCATAGGATTGGTTTTCGATAAAGTATTCAGGTTTGGCGATTTTACCAATATCGTGATAATATGCTCCAATCCTGGTTAATAAAGCATTTGCTCCTACAGCATCTGCTGCTGCCTCAGCTAAATTTCCTACAGTTACAGAGTGAGAAAAAGTACCTGATGCTTCTTTGGATAGCTTTTTTAATAATGGATGATTAAAATCGGCTAATTCCAGAAGCCCCAGATCAGTAGTAATATCCAGCGAGGCTTCAATAAAAACAATCAGACCATAAGTCAGAATAGGGGAAAAAATACCATTAATACTGCCGACCATAAAATGATTACTAATCTCTTGAAATGAGCTGAACTGTACAATCTCAGTGACTGAAATGGTTATTAGATATCCCAGCACAATATACATCACTGATTTTATCACCTGAATTCTTTTTCTTAAACTACGGACGGAAAAAATCGCCAGGGTGCTTACTACCAGGGAGCTTATAATAAAGTAAATATTACCGCCTAATTGCAAACCTAAGAGCAGACACAGAATACTCAAGACTACAAAGGCAGTTACGCTGTTGAATATAATAGTGAACATCAGAGCCGCAATTGTAACCGGAATGGAAAATTCGGATAGTTCAAAATTGTAAATAAATAGATTGGTCACAACTACTTCTAGAAGGAAAGTTAAAGCAATTAATAGAGAGAATTTAAAATCCTTTAGAATGTCCAGATCATGGATGTAAAGAAAAGAGAGTAAAAGTGAAAATATGATTACGACAATTATCCACCTGCCAAGAAAAATTAAAGGATCCCCAAGCAGGGGCAAAGGACGTCTAAATGGGCTTCTATTTTGAATTTTTTTCGCTCTTGCTTTGTTAAGAGATTCCAGCTTAGCATAAATTTCACTATCAACTTTGGTATTAGCATCAACAATTTTTTCGTTTTCCAGGACAATGCCTTTACTCAAAGGTACCTTGGAGCGCACTATGTTTTGCCGGTTCTGGGTGGTTTCAGTCTGATAAATAAGATTTGGTTGGATAGCAATCTTTAGAATATCTTCTAGGAGCTGTTTATATTGTTTATCCTTTTTTGGAAAATAATCTTCTATCCCGGATATGATTCCTTGATGCAGGCTATCCTGAAATAATATGTTGTTTTTATTATACAGGATTTCTTTATTTTTTTCAGTTGGGTCTATAACTGCAATTTGATTTGAAAGAATACTATCTTGGGGACAATTGGCAATCTTCTGGCCCTGGTAAGTCCGAACTATTTGTTTTAGAGTATCGAGTGGCAGCTTTTTCAAATCATATTGATTGTAAATAATTCCAAATACAGGTCGTTCTTCGTTTTTTATATCGAACCTACCTTTGAATTTTTCTAAGGAATTATAAAATTGTACAGAGTCCTGAGAATTTTGTTGATTGTTTTCAGATTGATTAGCCTGGAGATTATTATATTGTGTATGAAGTGTTTGAAGAGATTCTATTAAGGATGTAAAGTGTTCAATTCGATTAGATTGATCTGAACTTTGAAAAACAGCCGGAATTTTTTTAACAGCCTGTCTTCTTTCTTCTTGCAGTTCATTTTGACTTTTAAGAATTGGAAAATCAAAGGGTGATATTATTTTTTCACGGGTTATATCATTAATCTTATAATTGTATTTGCTATAGTTATTTTTGGGGAAAAATAGAACTATAACAAAAGTTAGAAGCAAGTATAAGATTAACACATTGTTTGGGATTTCATGCAGACTGGATAGAAAGGAGTTTTGATTTTTATTCATATTTTTAGCCATAAATAATTATTTCTATAAAATTAATCTGCAAATTTGATATCTTTAATATTGAGCTGGATCTCTTTCATACCATTATATTTATTTTCTTCTATTACAAAGGCAATATCTAAGGGGCGATTACTGATCAGCATTTCATATAAGTTGGCCAACTTCCAGCCGATTGCGCTGATCACTATTTTGTTTTGTGTAGCCCTGAATTTCAAGTGATTTTTGCCTACTATCCGAGGTATTCCGGATACTCCTACATTGCGGGCTACAAAAACAGGTTTCATATTAGCAGGCCCAAAAGGGGATAATTGCTTTAAGAGTGAGATTGTTCTCTGATTGATTTGATTAAAATTTATTACTGAATCTATTTCTAAGGTTGGAACTAACATTTTGTCAGTGATGTGTTCTTCGGCAATTTCTGTTAAGTCTTTTTTTAGTTCTTCGATATTATATTTATTAACAGTTAAACCTGCCGCTCTAGGATGACCACCAAAATTTTCCAGATAACTATCACATTGAGATAAAACTTCATAAATATCAAAGCCTGGAATACTACGGGCAGAACCAACACCCACATTATCATTGTCAACCGAGATCATTATGGCTGGCCTTCTATATTTATCGATCAGTTTTGATGCCACGATTCCCAAAACACCTTTATGCCAATTTTTTTTGTAGAGAAGAAATAATTTATCATCATCCGGATTGTAATTGGATTTAAGCTGTAACAAAGCATCATTGATAGTCTTGTCTTCAATTGTACGTCGTTTTGAATTAAGCTTTTCCAGATGAGTTGCCAATTGATGAGCATTTACCTCACTTTTTGTAGTGAGCAAATTAACCGCTAAAGAGCCACTGGCCATTCGGCCGGCAGCATTAAGTCTGGGGGAGATTCTAAAAACAATATCAGAAACTGATATTGTTTGACAATTATTCAGACCGGTAATTTTAAGAAGTTCTCTGATGCCTGGATTTTTAGTATCTCTAATCTGCTCTAAGCCTTCTGCTACCAGGATCCGATTTTCTCCGGACATTTCTACGATATCGGCTGCTGTCCCAATTGCTACCAGATCCAAAAGATCATGTAGTGAATTTTTGGCAAGTTTGAAATCCTGTGAAAGAGCCTCAGCCAATTTGAATGCCACTCCCACACCAGCCAAATAGGGAAAGGGGTACTCACAGTTTTTCTGTTTGGGATTAATGATTGCAAAAGCATCCGGTACATTATCTCCGACTGTATGATGATCAGTGATGATCACATCTATATTTTGAGAATTTGCGTATTCGATTTCATTAACTGCACTTATACCACAATCACAGGTTATTATCAGTGAGGAATCTTCCTCTTTAATGGAATCAATACCCTCTTTTGAAAGACCGTATCCTTCATTTTCGCGATCCGGAATATAATAGTTACATTCAATCCCAATTTTTTGAAATATTAAATATAATAAAGATGTGGAAGTTGCTCCGTCGACATCATAATCACCATAAATTGTAACTTTTTCATTATTCATCTTGGCTTGTTTGATTCTAACAACCGCTTTATCCATATCCTTACATAAATAGGGATCAAAATGCTCCTGTTTTTCCGGATTTAAAAATTGACTAATTTCTTTTGTGGTTGTAATATTACGGTCGATAAATATTTTAGCCAGAATGGGAGGAATATTATAATTTTCAGAAATCTCCTTTACTTTTTTTGTTTTAAATTCTTTAATCTTCCATTTATACATAGTGGTTTGACCTACATGTTTTTTATTGATAGGATAAATTAATAAAATTGAGGAAAAAATATAAAGCTAATCTATAAGCCGAATTCTGTACCCTTGGTAGTAGCCATTTATCTATCAATAGCCTTACGACTATGATTATGCGATCTACCCGGAAGATAATAGCGAAGCGAGCAACTTCTTCTCCCTGCTTGATCTTGCTCCGGCCGGGGTTTGCAAAGCCAATATCTCGCAATATTGCTGGTGCGCTCTTACTTTAAATCCGGTTAATCCCGAATCACACCATTTCACCCTTGCCCCCAAGGGGGCGGTCTGTTTTCTGTTGCACTTTCCTACTCTTGCGAGCACTCCGTATTACGGAGCGACCTGCTCTGCGGAGTTCGGACTTTCCTCCCCGAAATATATTCGGAGCGGCTACCCGATTAACTTTATATTATTTCCTCTTCATCTTCTTCGCCATAGACTCTACTTTCTTCATCGTCCCAGTATAATAGTCTTCCACAACTTTCGCATCTTAAAATATGATCATTTGAGCGGAGATCGACTGCTTTTTGAGGGGGAACTATTTTATAGCAGAGACTACAAGAGACTTCGCCGGGCTCATACTCTATGTTTCCCTTTTTATCTTCGTGAGGGTAGTATCTTTGTATTGCTGGCACAATCGCTTTTCCTCCTCGTGCTCCGGCTATGCGATTATATTCTCTTAAATGGCGTTTGGAAATATTTTGAACTACTTTTTTTCTTTTTTCTTTCAGTTTTTCTGTCTTAGCACCAGTCTTTTTCTTTGTTTTTTCTAACTTCTTTTTATTTTTAGAAAGTTTTTTTTCTTTCTCTTCTAAATCTATTTTATTACTCTTAATCTGTTCTTCGAGGTTTTCCTCTTCTTCTTCCCATTCCAATATTTTATATTCATTCTCGCTTATTTTTTTCTTCACTGTTTCAATTTCGGCAGTAATAGCATCATACTCTTTATTGGAAGTGACTAGATAAAGCTGATCTTCATATTTATCCTGCTTCTGTTCCAGGTCTTCTATTTCTCTTTCAGCTTTACGGGTAAGTTTATCTATTTCCTTCACCCTTTCCTTGTGATTTTGATTGGCCTCCTTTAATTCTTTGATTTCATTCTCCAACTGTTCCACTAATTGGGGTAATTCCCCTTTAAGTTCTTTGATCTCAATTAATTGATTATCGATTTTTTGAAGTTCGATCAATTGATCGAGTTCCTTTAGCATTTTTCCTCCAAATAATTAATAAAAAAAAGCACCTTATAAAAGGTGCTTTTTATTTTATTGTTATTTTTTATTTAAGTTCTTTACTATTTTTTCTCGATTTTTACTTTGAAAAAACAAAATTGTTTCCAAGTTTTACTTAAACCTCAATTATTCCCATTAAAAAGCAAATAAATTTATCTATAATTTTTAAAGAAATCAATATAAATAGTATATGTTTTGCAGTTATTAATTTTATGATTCACTTGTATGTCATTATAGTTCAGATTAAAAAATAGTTAACTGGTTATTACTATTGCTATTAGACTTAAAATTTCTTTTGGCAACTTCTTTGAGTTCATCTCTGATTTCTTCCAGGAAAGGACTGGGGTGCATGTAGAATCTAGCACCATTAATATACCTCTTTCTTACATGTGTTAAATACAGATATCTTTCTGCTCTGGTCATGCCTACATACAATAA
>JAIPHI010000074.1 GCA_021735285.1 Fidelibacterota bacterium
TAGAAAAACCATTTTTAACTAAATCAGAATGATCAGAAAACAAAGTTGATGTAATATTATAATAAAATGGCTCCATTGGTTAAATGGAGCCAAATAAATACTTTTTGTTTTAGAAAGGAGAGTTACTGTTTCTTGCCTCCACGGGCCATTTTTGCTCTCGAGACATCCCCTTCCTTATCAATGAAATAAAGATAACCTTTTTCACGTTGAATATTGGTTTCTTCTACAACTTCAGCCCCTCCTCCTTTTTCTTTACCACGGGCCATTTTGGAACGGGAAACATTTCCATTTTTGTCTAAATAATACAAATAACCTTTTTCTTTGTTAATGTTACAAACTTTAACTTTTTCAGCCATTTTTTCCTCCTTATTAGTTAATAGCAATTTCCTCTATGAACTTTCGTTTTATTATTTAATATATTCTGTTCGAAAAATCAAGTGTTTTCAGAAAAAAATCTCTTCTATTAGATACTTAGTTATTGCTGGGGCAGTCTCGACTAGTTAATTCTGTCCCGAATTTCCTGTAATGCATGCTCTTTGTTGATCCTAACCTGTTCAAGAGAATCTCTTTCCCTAATAGTCACTGTTCCGTCTTCTAATGTCTGCGAGTCAACTGTAATGCAAAAAGGCGTTCCTGCCTCATCCTGGCGTCTGTAGCGCCGGCCGATCGAGCCACTATCATCATATTCTACCGGGAGATGGCCTTTTAAATCTTCAAAAATGTCACGCGCTACTTCTGGCATTTTTTCCCTATTGACCAATGGAAAAACAGCAGCTTTAATAGGAGCCATTTGGGGTGAAAGGCTCAAAACAACCCGATCATTTGCCTCATCTTCCCAATATGCATCAGCAAGCACGGTTAACATTGTCCGGTCTACTCCAGCGGAACTTTCTACTACAGCAGGTACAATATGCTCTTCTTGCTCCTGATCATAATATGTTAATTTATTTCCACTATGGTCAATATGTTGTTGTAGATCGTAGGTTTGACGGTCGGCTATACCTTCCAGTTCAGCCCATCCAAAGGGAAATTTGTATTCCACATCAACACAGGCTTTCGCATAATGAGCTAATTCATCACTACCGTGCTCTCTCAATTGCAGATTTTTCTCATTAATCCCAATCTTTTTATACCATTCCAGACGCGATTCTATCCACTCTTTGTGCCATTTCTCACTGGCATCCGGTCTCACAAAAAATTCCAATTCCATCTGTTCAAATTCCCTGGATCTAAAGATGAAATTCCTGGTTGTAACTTCATTCCGAAAGGCCTTCCCAATTTGTGCAATCCCAAAAGGCAATTTAGCCCGGGCCGCATTCGAAACATTGGCAAAATTGACAAATATTCCCTGAGCGGTTTCAGGTCTCAAATAAATTCTATGAGCTGAATCTTCAGAAGCACCATAATGAGTTTTAAACATTAAATTAAACTGCTTGGGATCAGTAAGGTCGGCAGCTCCACATTTTGGGCAGGCAACTTTATCCAGAATAATACTCTCTTCCTTACCACAGCGGGGGCAGGTAGAATTAACATAGCTCTCAGGTTCAGAAGCAGTAAGATCGTCAAAACATTCACGATATTTTTTACGACCTCCGATTTGCCCTTCCTTAATATGAAATTTCATATTACAGTTAGTACATTTGAATTTATGGACTCCTTTGTCCAGACGAAATCTATTTTTACATTGTTTACAATCTACAAGCGGATCTGTGAAATTTTCTACATGGCCGGATGCTTCCCATACTTTCGGATGCATTAAAATGCTGCTATCCATGCCAACCACATTTTCACGACTGGTTACTATATCATTCCACCAGGTCTCTTTTATATTTTTACGGAGTTCTACCCCCAGAGGCCCATAATCATAGCAACTACTTAAGCCTCCGTATATTTCACTAGATTGAAAAATATAGCCTCGCCGTTTGGCCAGTGATACTATCTTATCCATCTTAGATCGATTTTGATTTCTACTCATATTTTCCTCGGTTTAATCCTCTTCCTTATTATATTTTGCTTTACAACTTGGACAATATAAATTTCTTTTCCCTTCCAGAAGAACGCCATAACCACAATTATCACATTCTCGATCAACAGGTTTGTTCCAGCTTGAAAATTTACAATCAGGATAGTTACTACAACCCCAAAAAGTTTTACCGCGTCTGGTTTTCTTTTCGGTGATTTCACCGTCGCAATCTTCCTCAGGGCAGTCAATCCCAATTGTATAAGGTAATGTAGATTTACATTTCGGATATTTCGGACAGGCCCAAAATTTACCATAGCGCCCTTCTTTTAATTCCATTTCAGAACCACATTTAGGACATTTCTTAGATTGCCCTTTTGCATCAGGCGGAGTTAATGGTTTTGTATTTTTACACTCAGGAAAAGCAGAGCAGGCTTTGAATTTGCCATTGCGACCCCATTTGATCACCATAGGTGAGCCGCATTTTTCACATTTCTCTCCGGCATCTTCAACAAGATCCTCTTTAATCTCATCTTTTTTAGCCTCTGCTTTCTCCAGAGAATCTTTGAATGGTTTATAAAACTCACTCATTACCTCTTTCCAATCTTTCTGATTGGATTCAATCTGGTCCAGGTCTTCTTCCATTTGATTGGTAAAGTCCACATTAAAAATTTCAGGCATCTGGTTGACAAGTATCTTGTTCACCGTACGACCAAGTTCGGTAGGTTTGAGACGCCCTTTCTCCTTTATAATGTAATTTCTATTTCTAATAGTTGAAACGATAGTAGCATAGGTACTGGGCCTTCCGATACCTTGCTTATCCAATTCTTTAACCAGGGTACCTTCAGTATAGCGGGGGGGTGGATTAGTGAATTTTTGTTCTTTGTCGAGCTTATTGAGATCCAGATTCTCGTTCTCTGAGATATTTTTTGGTATCTTTTTCTTTTCATCTTTGTTACTTTTGGATTTGCCTTTTCTGTAGGCTTTCAAATAGCCATCAAAAATTTCATTTTCACCCCGAGCACGAAAAGTGTATTTTCCTGCTTTAACATTTATAGTCTTGCGTTTATAAATAGCGGGCTTCATTTGGCTGGCAATAAATCTCTTCCAGATTATCGAATACAGTTTCAATTGCCTTTTATTCAAATGCTTAGCCACTTTTCCGGGAGGTAAAGAAAAATTGGTGGGCCTAATACATTCATGGGCATCCTGTACATTCTTCCCGGATTTTTTAAAAAATCGCGGCTTACCCGGTAAATAATCATCTCCAAATTCACTATTTATATGCTTTCGCGAAGCATTGATTGCATCCTTAGAAATTCGTAACGAATCTGTTCTCATGTAGGTGATCAAGCCCACCGGTTCTCCATCAATCTCAATACCTTCATATAGCTGCTGGGCAATTGCCATTGTCTGTTTAGGACTATAGTGATAAAATCGGGTAGCAGTCTGTTGTAAAGTACTGGTTGTAAAAGGTGGAGCCGGAGATTTTTTACGATTTTTAATTTTTACATTTTTAACAATATGGTCAGAATCCTTGATCGCCTGAGCATGCTTTTGTGCTTCATCCTGATTTGAGATTTTGAGTTTGCTACCATCAAATTTGACACCTTTGGCCTGAAACTCTTCCTCGCTTTCAGTGATATAATTGGCAAAGAGTTCCCAGTATTCCTCCGGATCAAAAGCTTCTATTTCATCTTCTCTTTCACATATTAAGCGGGCTGCAACAGATTGGACACGACCTGCACTTAAACCTCGATATAGTGTTTTCCACAAAAATGGACTCACACGATAACCCACAATCCTATCCAGAATACGACGCGCCTGCTGAGCATTAACCAGATTCTCATTGATTTCCCGGGGCTCTTTTAAGCCTCGTTTTATTCCGGATTTGGTTATCTCATTAAATAATATTCTATGCACATCCTGCGGAGATTTATTCAAAACCTGTGCTATATGCCAGGCAATGGCCTCCCCTTCTCTGTCCGGGTCAGGCGCTAAATATACTTTATTAGCCTTTTTTGCAGCTTGTTTCAACTTCTTTATAATTTTACCTTTGCCCCTTACTGTCACATAATTGGGATCAAAACCATTCTCAATATCCACACCAAATTTCTTCTTCGGGAGATCCCGGATATGACCCACAGAGGCCAGGACCTCATAATCTTTTCCTAAATATTTGTTAATTGTTCTGGCTTTTGAAGGGGACTCAACAATTAGTAAATCTTTACTCATATATTTTTAAATCCTACTATTTTAGTTAAAATTCTCGCAAGGAATTTACAAACTCTGTAATAAAATTCAATTATTTATTCTATCTGATTGATAAAAAATAGCAAAAAGCTGTTCATAAAATACAATCTACCATTTTTTTTATAATGCATCAGGATCGGCTACAATATTACGGCATACATATAAAATTGAGTGTTAAAACTCGCCTGATCATAATTTTTTGCGCTAACAAATTTTCTAATTGCCAGGAAATTTTTCGGCCTCTCTTAGTAAGATAAATATGCTTCGTTCAATCTTTAATAGCACCTAATCAACCTGGCATAGCTATAAAAAATTTATTTGGCAGCCTCCCTGCTTGCCACCTCATCTGTTTTCTGACTTTTATACAGATAACCTGTTATTCTATTTCATTCAACTTTCCAGATATTATCTTCAGATCTGATTTCCTTATCATCGAAATGTACAGCTTTGCCAACGCCACCCTTGCGAAAATCCACAACAATATCCACATGTTGAGCTGAGCTATTGACAACTCCAGTCTCTTTGAGTTTATCTATTTTCTGTTGGCCTTCTTCCGAATGAGGCTCATCTACATAGCATTCAGGATAACTTTCTCCGATTGCAATATGTAGTGTCCCCCCAACTTTCTCTACAAAAAGTGGATGTTTTAATGCAGTTTCCAGTCCTTTGTTCATACCAACTGCCACTTCCCCGATTCTATGCGAACCTTTATCAGTCTCAATAATAGACTTCAACGTTTCAGCATTTTCCTGAGCATCATAATCAACAATCTTACCATTTTCTATCTTCAGATAAATTCCCCGGATATTAACACCATTAAAAAAGACAGGTAAGTCCACAAATATTTCACCTTCCACTGAATTGGCATCGGGGCTGGTAAAGACTTCGCCATCAGGGAAATTATTTTTACCTGTGCATTTAATTATATTGCGATCCTTGATGCTCATTGTCAGTTTCAAATCTCTATTCTCATCCGGGTGAACTGTTTCGATCATTACCCGATCACTGGCGTCCATAACTTCATAGATCGGCTGTTCGATTGCATCCAATTCATTCGGATCGGTCAAAGTCGTGCTCATAACGACATCAGTATATTCTTCCAATGACATATTTTCCATATCAGCAAAGGCCTTAGTTGGATAGAGAGTCAACACCCAGGGCTTTGAGAGACGGATCTCTTTAAAAGGCATATCCGCTTTTTTAATAGCAGCGCTCTTTTTATCCGGTAAATTGGCAAATAAAACCGGTGATTCCGCACCCAGGATTTCAATATATTTGGTCATGTTATCGTAGCGCTCTTCAACCCAATCAGGAACCCGTTTAATTTGATCCATTGTTCCGTATTTTGCCATGGCTGCGCTCCAGACCTGACCGCGGTCATTATCAGGTTCAACAAGGAATACATCCGGCACTGCCCCGGCTTTTATAATCTTCTTCTTGAGCACCTGAATCAAAGGCCAGCTGATGTACTCACCTTTAAGCATGACCACATCATCTTCATCAATACCTTCCAACGAATGGTCTAATAGATAATCAGCCCATTTTTCCAATTTTTCTTCTGAAATTTTTGCTTGCATTGTTACCTCCCGGAATTTTTTTACAGTAGTTACATATAAATTAGAATTGTTCAGTTATCTTATTCCTCTTTTTTCTTTTGGCTGGATTGCCCCAAAATTTGTTGCAATTCCTGAAAGGATTTGGAGCCCGATGCACCTTCGATTGCTTTCAAGGCCACATCCTGTACTTTCTGATAGGCCTTTTCTATCTTGTCGGACAATTCTTTTATCTTAGCCTGCTGATCATTGACAGTTTCCTGATAGGATTCGAGCTTTGTTTCCAGTACATCGATCTTACCTTCATATTTTTGCTTGGTTAATTCCAGTTCATTTTGATGTTCCATTTTCAATTTTTCTGTAGCATTTTCAATAGCCTGGGCTTTTTCTGCTTCGAGTTTTTGAGGAAATTCTGCAACCTGCTGCTCTAATTCGTTTAGTTTGTTTTCTTTAGCAGCTACCTTTTCTTCCCGCTCTTGCAGTTCGGCTTCAACTTTTTCTCGTTTTTCTTTTAGTTCCTTTTCCAGTTCCCGTTTTTTATCTTCGAATTCATCTTCTTTCAATTTTTTCTTGCGCTCAAACTCATATTCAAATTCTTCCATTTTTCTTTGGTGCTCTTTTTCAGCTGCTTCCTGTTTCCGTTGCATTTCCTTTTCATGCTGTTTTTTTTCGGCTTCGATCTTCTCTTCCAGTTCATCTAATTCCTCTTGCAGCTTCTGCTTCTTTTCGGCCATTTCCTCTTCGAATTCTTCCCGCTTTTTATTATTGGCATTTACCAGAGCTGCCAGGGTTCCGGCTTCCTTTTCAATATCATAGATCTCTTCCAGTTCATTTTCCCGTACCTTAGTTGCTTCTTTAACGTCCAGATATTCTTTGATCTGGGAAGAAAGGTTTTGCGATAATTTATCTATAAGTTTGTTAACATCCAGCTTAAGGTCATCCATTTCTTCAATCACTGATTCGGGATCGAGATCATCAGCAAGGCTCTTTTTGGCTTCTTTGGCCTTCTCTTTGGCTATTTTTTTAGCATCCAGAGCTTCCTTTTCTTGTTCCTTATACATTAAAATCAATTCCTGGTAAGCTGACAGAATCTCCTTTTTTGTATTGGACATCGATATTTCAGGAGGTTTTTTTGTTTTCTTTTTTCCATTATTCTCAGCCATTATTTCACTCCTCTTTAAGAATTAGATTTATCTACCAAATTTATAATAATTTGTAATAAAAATGAATGGGGAATTATTAAGAATAAAACATTTCCTGATCAACGTCAATTATTTTTCCCTATTAGTGACAATTTTTTCCTTTTGATAATGTATTCCGTCTTCATAATTAATTCTTTTTTGTGGTGTATAATTTAAGATAATTGCTAAAAATTTTACTGAATAATGATTAAATTTTACAACGATTGATGTAAAGATAAAATAGAATTATTAAAATAATTCGGTGATAACTTTAAATATAATCAAATAGAATTCAATTATGACAAAATTAGTAGATATAAAATCAGCAAGCAAATGGGCTTCAGATTATCTTGATAAAAATGTTAAACCCACAAATATTTCTTATTTGCTACAATATGGCCGGATCAAACAATACAAGAAAAATGATTCAAAATACATTGACCTCAATGAATTAAAAGAGTATTATCAAAATAATCATAAAACTATGGAAAAGTCCTGGAAAAAAGAATTAGGTGTTTGGATTAAATGGCCCGTTTCTTTTAATTAAACAAAATAAACTTTTAAAAAGGTGAATTTTATGGAGATATACGCTAATCTAATTTTAGGTGATTGCAAAGAAAAATTAAAAGATTTAGACTCTAATTCGGTTGATTTAATTTTCACATCCCCACCTTATGCTGACAGAAGAAAAAATACATATGGAGGAATACATCCAGATGAATATGTAGAGTGGTTTTCTCCAATTGGGAAAGAGCTTTTAAGGGTATTGAAACCAAGTGGCACTTTTATATTAAATATTAAGGAAAAAGCCATAAATGGTGAAAGGCACACTTATGTAATAGAATTAATTCTTGAAATGAAAAAAATTGGATGGTTATGGACAGAAGAATTTGTCTGGCATAAAAAAAACTGCTATCCGGGTAAATGGCCTAATCGTTTCAGAGATGCTTGGGAAAGGCTTTTACAATTTAATAAACAAAGAAATTTTAATATGTATCAGGATAAGGTTAAAGTTCCAGTAGGAGATTGGGCTGAAAATAGATTAAAAAATTTAAGTGATAAAGATAAAGAAAGGGTAGATTCTGAGGTTGGAAGTGGCTTTGGTAAAAACATATCTAACTGGGTAGGAAGAAAAAAAGTCTATCCTACTAATGTGCTTCATTTAGCTACAGAATGTAGTAATAAAAACCATAGTGCAGCTTTTCCCGAATCTTTACCAGAATGGTTTATAAAACTTTTTACAAAACGAGGTGATTTAGTAATGGATCCTTTCATGGGCTCAGGGACTACAATTGAAGTTGCTCAAAGGATGGGAAGGAACTCAATAGGTATCGAAATTATGCCAGAACATTATAATATGGTAAGAGAAAAAATAAAAGAAAAAGAAATTGTAATATTCTAATTTTTGGGACTCGATAATGGAAAAATATAATGAAGACGAATTTATAATGTTTATATGCCAAAAGGTAAAAGGGATTGGTGAAAAAACTGCTATTAGAATATCCGGATATATGGAAGATCTTAAAAATTTTTATTATAATACAGGCAGATTATCAAATTTTAAGACTGATAGTGGTAGACAAGTTGTAAAAAACGAACAAATTGAAAAAATTAAGAAGGTTATAAACAAATACATTTCTGATATAACAAAAGATATTAAAAAACTATGGATTGAAGCCCTAGTGTTAGATTTTGTGGAACGGAACCTTGAAGAATTAAGAAATACTACATTGGACTCATTGCTTATTAATCCATTTTTAGTAAAAGCTTTTGGGTTCGATGATCACAGAGAAGTTGTTACATTTTATTTCTATCAAAAAATCACTAGGTCAATTGTTACTTCATGGGGCTTCACGGTTGAGGGATTACTTCTTAGTAGTGGTGCTAAATTAACTGAAATGCCAGGTTTTGATATAAAAATTCATCGGAATCAAAAAAATTATCAAATACAAATCAAATCAAGTCCAAATACAATGAGTATAGAACAAGTTAGACAATTAAACACTCATATCAAGAATATTAGAAATAAAATAAAAAATATCCCAATTCTGGGGATGACATATGGAACAAAGAGGCAAATAAATAACCAAATACAATCTACACTTATAAATTATCCTAATTCAGTATTAATTGGTCGCGAATTATGGAACTTCATAGCCGACGAAAATGGTTATTGTCAAAAAGTATTAAATTGGATAGATATAACAATGCAATCAAACCCAACACAATTTTCAGATGAATTAGAAGAGAAAAAAGAATCTTTGATTCAGGATTGGGAGCAAAATTGGGGAAAAGGCAGGGAGTCCATTGAAATAGTTCTTGATAATTTTATATAATCAATAATTTTAACTTTTTAATTAAAATAGTCGTAAATGATTAACGATTTAAAAAAAGAAAAAATATCTCTTGAAGTTATACGCACATTAATATCAAGATTTAAACAATTTCCTAAGGCTGTTGGTGAAGATAGAAACAAATTATATTATAAAATATTTTTGACCTCTTTTTCTACTAATTTTGATGAAAATAACATTGAAAACTCTTTGGATATTAGTCTTAGCAGCTGGCTACATGGTCTAAATACATCTTTAGGGCAGTCATTTTTCGAAAATATTGCCCACATACTATCAGATGGTGAAAAACGCTCTTTTAATAATGAAAAGATATTAAATAAACAATCTCACAACATTGCTTCTATAATGACAGAATTAAAAAATGGAGAACATCTCCCAAATATTGCAAGAGAAAATAATCTCATATTTAATATAAAAGATGCTACTAACAAAAATGCAACCAATTTTACAGCAGATGTATATTATGAAGAAGACGATTTTATAGAAGCAATTGAACTAAAAACAGTACGTCCAAACTCTGGTGAGATGAAAGGCGAAAAGCAAAAAATACTAAATGGTAAAGCTGTTTTAAAAAATTTACACCCTGATAAAAATATTTACTATTATATAGGTTTTCCTTTCGACCCATTTGCAGATTCTGATTTTGAATATGATAAAGAAAAATTTAAAAGTAATATAATCGAGTTAGAAAAGTATTTTGATAGTGATGAAATATTATTGTCAGAGGAACTTTGGGACCATTTGTCCGGACAAAAAGACACGATGAAACAAATAATCGACATCATAAATAATATTGCTACTGAAAATTTTATGGATAGCTACCTTTTTGTTAAAGATCATAAAAATTATTATAAAAATAATGATAAATATATAGAAATACTACAAAAATGGAATCTAAAAAGAGAACTGGAAATAATAAAAAATATTGAAAAAATAATCTCAGTTTGTGATAAAAATAAAAGATTAAAACGTAAATTAAATCAATATATTTTCGATGCTAATGATTATTATAAAGTTAAGAGATATAACCAGCTAGTTTCAACAGTTAAAAATTAATTTTTCGGCAGCACATGAAACAAAATCGCAAAAAAGTGACAAATACTGCCCGCCAATACAAACAAATGCCAGATAGCATGATTGAACCGGATGCTATCGTTGGCAAAAAAGTAAACCCCGCCAGTATATAAAACTCCTCCTAAGATTAACCAGATCAAACCCATGATATCCAGATTGGCCACAACTTCATGCATGGCTATCACTATAAACCAGCCCATCAAAATATAGATTAAGGTAGAAATAATTTTAAATTTATGAATAAACATCGTTTTAAAAGCAATGCCGAAGATAGCCAGCCCCCAGATAATACCAAAGATGCTCCAACCCCACGCACCCCTGATTGTTACCAGTGTGAAAGGTGTATAAGTACCGGCTATTAAAATATAAATTGAGGCATGATCAACAATCCTAAAAATTCTTTTCAAGCGTGGTCTTTGAAATGCATGGTAAAAAGTTGAGGCCAAATAAAGAGTAAGCAGAGAAGCCCCATAAATACTAAAACTCACTATTTTCCAGGGATTCCCCTGAATCGAAGCAAATACAACTAAAATTACCAAAGCTGCAACTGCCAGTGTTGCTCCTATGCCATGCGTAATTGAATTAGCGATCTCTTCCTTTAATTCATATGCCTTCTTTTGTTCCATTCCCATTTCCCGGTTTATTAGTAAAATATAACCAATGCTTTCAGATAATTATTCAAAATTTTCATTTATAATATTTAAATTCCAGACTGTTGATTAGTCGCTATTGAAAACCTAGAATCTATTATGAAAAATTTTATAATGAAACCGAATTTATAAAATAATAAAAATCAAAATTAGTAGATTGTAAATTGGAAATTTTTATCGTAATAAAACTAGATGAGCAGTATTAATACATTAAATAAAAAAAACATCTCAAAAAAAATCATAGTCTTTGTTCACATCCAAAAAACCGCAGGTACTACTTTCAAATGGATACTGAGGAATAATTTTGGACTTTCTCACTGCGATTCTGCTATGACAAAAACAAGTCTCTTTAATCAAGAACGGCTGAATTTTGCCAAACTTGTTTTCCCCGCTTTAAAAAGTATTGCCGGTCATAATTTAAAAGAGCCTACCAAACATTTAACCCAAAATAATTTATTATTCGTAACTTTTTTAAGAGACCCTGTCAAAAGAGTGATTTCTCACCATCAGGATAGTATTTTGAGACAAGGAGTAGACCGCAGTACCACAATAAAGGAAGCATTAGAACACGGTGAAATCAGTGAGCATCTAAACAACTGGTCAACCAAAATGATAGCAGGTGAGGCCAATTTCGAGAAAGCCAAAAATCTGCTAATCAAAAAATATTCTCTGGTTGGCTTAACTCAACATTTTGACAAATCGGTTGAAATGTTTGAAAAGATATCTCCTTACAAAGTTAATATTAATTATACAAAACGGATTGTTGCTCGTAAAAACCATATCAAGAATAAAATTCTTAATGATAAACAAAAAATAGCAACTATTAAAAAACATAATCGAGAGGATATAAAACTCTACAATTATGTCAAAAATGAATTATTCCCGCAGTATATCGAGAAATACGGAGACAATCGAATAGAGCCTGAAAATAATAATGATGTTTACAATTCCAGAAACCAACCCTGTTATTTAAGAAGCAAATTTTATAATAAATATTTTTATCGTCAAATTATGAAGATCAGAAGAAAATTTATCCTGTAAAAAATATAACAAAGATGGTGTATATATGAAAATAAGTGGTTTCTCTATGGTTCGCAATGGAGTCAAATTGTATTATCCGGTCGTGGAAATGATAAAATCGATCTTACCTCTGGTGGATGAATTTGTAATAGCCATAGGTGAAGGCGATGAGGATGATACAACCCGGAATGATATAATAGGTATTGGTAGCGAAAAGATAAAAATCATAGACACAGTTTGGGATCTTGAAAAATATCCAAACGGAACGGAACATGCCCACCAAACAGATATTGCTAAAGAGGCCTGTACAGGAGACTGGCTTTTTTATTTGCAGGCTGACGAGGTGGTCCATGAAAAATATCTTCCCATGATCAAAGAAAGATGCGAAGAATTAGTAGAGGACCAGGAGGTTGAGGGCCTCTTGTTTAAGTATCGACATTTTTGGGGTGATTACCAGCACTATCAAATCAGTCATGGCTGGTACCCTCATGAAATACGAATTATCCGCAATGATCCGGATATCCACTCCTGGAAATCAGCGCAATCTTTTCGGAAAATCCCCGATT
>JAIPHI010000075.1 GCA_021735285.1 Fidelibacterota bacterium
TAAACTCAAAGCTGATGTGCGTAAATACTTAAAAATGAATAGCCGTTACTCTTTTGCTTTTCGGTTGGCATCCGGGATAAGTGTTGGTCAAGATAAACAAAAATATTTTCTGGGCGGAACCAGTAATTGGCTCAATTACAAATTCAGAAGAGATTATACTCTCCGGGATGCAGAAGAGATATATTACTCTGAAATTATCACTCCATTGCGTGGCGCCCGTTATTATGAGCGTGAAGGAAATAAGTTCTTTCTGGGGAATATTGAATTTCGTTATCCGTTCATTGAATATTTAAAATTAGGCTGGCCTCTTCCCATGCTCTTAGGAGGAATTCAAGGTTGTACATTTGTGGATTTCGGAACTGCCTGGAATGACAATCTGGATCTTATGGGCTATAATAGTGAGAGAGGACTCTACATGAATGATCTGGTAAGCGGTGTAGGTTTCGGGGCCAGAATATATCTGGGTTATTTTCTACTGAGAATCGATACAGCCTGGAGATATGATATGGATAATTTTTCCAAACCAAAGTACTACTTCTCTCTGGGAATTGATTATTAATTATATAAATTATTTATAAATATCGCTTTGTACAGAATCAAATTTAAATGAAAGAGTAGTAGTCTTATTAAATTATCAAATATTATATTCCTGTTGATCGCATTGGATAGTTATATACATGATATTAAATTCCGGATTCAAATCTAGTATAAACCGGTTCCGGATTATGTTCATCATTACTCTAAAGGAAAATAAGATTAAGAAAAGCATATTAAGAGAATCCAGTTGATAGAAGTTTTAAGCTCGAAAATAAAAGAAAAAAAACATATTATATTATATATTATTCTTTGTATTATTTGGAGTACAACCTGGTCTGCTATCAAAATTGGTCTAGAGCAGACACCCCCCTCAGTCGGAATTGCGTTGAGATTTTCAATAGGCTCTATTGTATTATTTATCTATATCCTAGTCACCAATAGAAAGATCCACTTAAACTTGAAGTATCTTTTTTTCTATTTTCTGGTTGGGATGTTTAATGCCGGATTTAGTTATTATCTAACTTATAAAGGAATGGAGAACATCCCCAGTAGTTTATCATCCATTTTATGGACTGCTCTGCCCCTTGTAGTCGGGATTCTTTCCCATTTTTTTGTTAAAGGTGAGAGATTAAATCTAATTAAAATAATTTCAATTCTAGTAGCCTCAGTGGGTGTGATTAACATTCTCTCAGATAATAAATTAATTTTTAATCAAGAAGTTTTATTAGGAGGAATTACAACCCTTCTGGCTGTTCTATGCGGTGCTATTTCAGGAGTAATTGCCAAAAGATGGCGCAAACCTTATGATCCTATTGCATTAACTGCGTTCTCTTTAGGTTTTGGCGCTATATTTCATTTGATAATAAGCACGGTCTTTAATAGCTGGTCTAATTTTACACCCGGCCCTATTAGCATTGGCTCTATTCTATATCTTGGCATTTTTGGTTCTGCAATAGTATTTACAATATATTATTATCTTCTCCAAAGATTAACTCTGGTAAAACTTGCTTTCATTACTTTCATAACACCCATAACTGCTTCCTTGATCGGATGGGGCTTTTTAAATGAACCAATCACTGCTAGAGAATTAATAGGAGTTATTATTATCTTTAGTGGATTACTTTTATATGACTGGAAAAAATATTTTCATTTTTTAAAAAAAAGGCTGAATAAAAACAATGGCTAAAGATAAAACTATTTATTATTGCACGGAATGTGGTTCGACCCAACTGAAATGGGCTGGCAAATGCCCGGATTGTGGAGCCTGGAATTCAATGGAAGAGCGGAAAGTTTCTAAAAAAAGTAGAAAAGTAAAAATTGGTAGTAAGTCAACTCCCCGACCTCTCAAGGCTAACCGACAAAAAAAATTAAAACGCATCACAACCAGGATAGATGAATTTGATCGGGTTTTAGGAGGTGGCTTTGTAACCGGCTCTGTGCTTTTATTGGGGGGTGAACCGGGAGTAGGCAAATCAACATTAATGCTCCAGATTTTAGATAGAATAAAAGATAAAGAATGTATCTATTTTTCAGGTGAAGAATCCGAGGAACAGATTCGAATGCGGGCAGACAGATTACAAATCCAAAATGGCGAAATATTACTCTCCTGTGAAAATAGTATGGAAAAGATTATGCATTTCATGGATAAAATGAATCCTGACATAGTAGTGATCGATTCTATCCAGACGATTTATTCAGAACAGCTTACCAATATCCCGGGCAGTATTACTCAGGTTAAAGAATGTTCCGGGCAATTGACACGTAAAGCCAAAGAGATAGGTTGTATAACTATTTTTGTCGGTCATATAACCAAATCCGGAAATATTGCAGGTCCCAAAGTCATGGAGCACTTAGTTGACACTGTCCTCTATCTTGAGGGCGGTGAGAATAATCTCTATAGAGTTCTCCGATCCATGAAAAATCGGTTTGGTTCAACCAATGAAGTAGGGATCTTTTCTATGGATGAGAGTGGCCTAAATCCGGTTAAGAATCCATCCAGCTTTTTTCTATCGGAAAGAAATTCCGATGCACCAGGTACAGCAATAGCTGTGAGTATGGAAGGCACCCGGCCCTTTTTAATTGAGATACAGGCTCTTGTCACAGCCTCCTCCTATGGTAACCCCCAAAGAACAGCCCATGGAATCGGCTACAAAAGGCTGGCCATGCTGATCGCTGTACTTGAAAAAAGAGCAGGCTACCAGATGGGCACCCAGGATGTCTTTGTCAATATTGTGGGGGGCATGAAAATTGATGAAACAGCCATTAATCTAAGTCTCGTAGCTGCCATGGCATCCAGTTTTCGGGATGTTAGTTTGCCTTCCGATTCTGCCTTTATTGGCGAAGTAGGACTGGTGGGAGAAGTACGCTCTGTGCCTTTTATCAAACAGCGGGTAAAAGAAGCTTCAAAATTTGGCTATAAAAATATCTATCTTCCCCAAAAAAATGTTAAAAATCTAAATGTAGAGGGTGTAATCCTTACGGGTGTCAACTCAATCGAACATTTTTTTAATTTGGTTTTCTAAATTTCGAGTATTAAGCTAAGAAGTGTAAATCTTGTTGTTTTTTTGTGGAGAGAAATGATAAATAATTCCGGTAAAATTAATTTTACAATCGATGCTAATGATAAAAGTAGTCTTGCCCGAGCAACTCATTTTCAAACTGAGCATGGCGAAATTAAAACTCCAATTTTTATGCCGGTTGGCACAAATGGAGTTGTCAAAACCTTAACCCCAGCGGAATTAAAACAAGCCAATTCTCAAATAATTTTAGGGAATACCTACCATCTTTATCTGCGACCCGGTATGGAGATAATAAAAAAAGCGGGAGGGCTCCATAAGTTTTCTTCCTGGGACAGACCAATTCTGACCGATAGCGGAGGTTTTCAAGTCTTCAGTCTGGCTCATCTTAGTCAGATTACGGATGAAGAGGTTGTCTTTCAATCTCATATCGATGGTTCGAAACATAAACTCTCACCCCAGAAGTCAATGGAAATTCAGAATTCACTGGGTTCTGACATTGTCATGGCCTTTGACGAATGTACCCCCTATCCCTGTGATTATAAGAAAGCCAGAGAAGCTATGAAAAGAACTCATCACTGGGAAAAATTATCAAAACAACACTTTGAAAAAATGGAATCTGCATATGGTCATAATCAATTTCTGTTTGGTATTATCCAGGGTAGTGTTTATGATGAGCTAAGGAAAGAGAGTGCAGAATACCTTAGCAAGCTTAATTTTGATGGATATGCCATTG
Organism: Fidelibacterota bacterium; assembly: GCA_021735285.1. Classification (GTDB taxonomy): domain Bacteria; phylum Fidelibacterota; class UBA2242; order UBA2242; family JAFGTP01; genus JAIPHI01. The sequence continues at coordinate 3,790 of JAIPHI010000075.1, forward strand.
GAGGCCTGGCTGTAGGTGAGCCTAAGAAGCGTATGTTTGAAATTCTAGAAAATGTTGTGCCTCTCTTACCGGAATCCCGTCCCCACTATCTAATGGGAGTGGGTAAACCGGAGGATATTGTACGCGCCATTGAGAGAGGTATTGATATGTTTGATTGTGTAATTCCCACCAGAAATGCTAGGAATGGATTGTTATATACCTGGAAAGGTCGGATCAAAATTAAACAGGCCCAATATAAGGATGACCTCACAGCAGTAGATCCGGATTGTACTTGCTATACATGTCAGAATTTTTCGAGAGCTTATCTACGGCATTTATACAAAAAAAATGAAATTACCGGACTCCGCTTGAATACTCTACACAATATTAATTTCTTTATAGAATTGACTCAGCAAGCACGCCAAGCCCTGCTTACTGACAAATTTGACGAGTTTAGAAATAATTTTTATGCTAACTATCCTATCGAGGATGATCACTGGAAACAGAATATCAAAAAACGCAAGCAACGGCGAAAAAAACATCTTCGGGAGAATGAAACAAATTAATTATCATATTGTATATAAAATGAGTTCAGTTTTGAAATTATTATAAATTACTTGCATATAGGAAGAAGACATGGAAAAAAATATATCAAGTCCAGCTCGGGATCTAGAATTTTTATCCAACCGGGAAATTAGTAATCAGATCACCAATTTAAAACATCGTCTGAGTGATTCATTAATGATCCTGGGACACCATTATCAAAGAGATGAAGTTATCAAATTTTCAGACAAGCGAGGAGATTCCTTTGGTCTGTCAAAGATAGCGGCTCAATCCAGTGCTAGATATATTGTCTTTTGTGGTGTGCATTTCATGGCTGAAACTGCCGATATAGTGACCGATGAAGATCAGAAAGTTTTCATTCCGGATGTTACTGCCGGTTGTTTTTTGGCTGATTGTGCTGATATCAAAGATGTCAAATCAGTTTGGGCTGAACTAAATCGAATTACCAGTGACATCATACCTATTTCTTATATCAACTCCAGTGTAGAGCTTAAAGAGTTCTGTAGTCGTAATGAAGGCACTATTTGCACTTCATCTATTGCTGATAAAGCCATGGAATGGGCTTTTGAAAGAGGCGAGAAAATATTTTTTCTACCTGATCAGAATTTGGGTAAAAATACAGCTCATTTAAAAATGGGCATTCCTCAGGATCAAATTGTGCTCTGGGATATATCTAAAAAACAGGGTGGCTTAACAGAAAAAGAGATAAAAAAGGCTAAAGTCATTCTTTGGAATGGGTTCTGCGATGTGCACGCTAAATTCAGCTTCCAAACCGCCGATGAATTGCGGCAAAAGTATCCCGATATTAAATTAATAGCTCATCCTGAGTGTAGTTTTGAACTTTGCTCCAAAGTCGATCAAATGGGTAGTACAGCCCAAATAATTCAGGCTTTAGACAATTCTCCTGCTAATCAAAAATGGGGTATTGCCACTGAAAAAAGATTGGTAAATCGTCTTCAAAAAGAGTATCAGAATTTGGATATCTATTTTATTGATGATTATCAGCCGGTTTGTAAAACTATGTCTCAAATTACAAATGTACATTTATTGCATCAATTACAGGAATTAGCAGAAGAAAGGGAAGTTAACCAGATAATTGTCCCGGAAGATAAACAAAAGTATGCTGGTCTGGCAATTAATAGAATGCTTAAACTAAAATGAATAAAAAAGCAGATATTTATAAAAATACTGACGTTCTGGTTATTGGTAATGGTCTGGCCGGTCTCTCAGCTGCCTATGCAGCAGCAAAAAGAGAGCTGGAAGTTACTCTGGTCTTCAGAGGAGAGGATTGTCATGATACAGGTTCCTCTCACGCCCAAGGTGGTATAATTTATAAATCTAAAAATGACAATTTGGATCGCTTAATGCAGGATTTTCAGGAAGCTGGGGATCATATTGTATATGACCAGGCTGTTAAACAGATTTATAAGCATGGAGCCGAGTTTGTTGAAAAGATACTAAAACAGGAAGCCCGGGTTCCCTTTGATACGGATGCTAATGGTAGTATTTCTAATACCAAAGAAGCGGCTCATTCCGTGGCCCGTATTGCCCATGTGAGAGATTATACAGGCCTTGCCATTCAGGAACATTTTGAAGACACTGTTAAAGACATGGAGAATATCCATATTATTAATAATGCCACAGCCATAGACTTGATCACGCTGGCTCATCACGCTCTGGATTTTAAACTTGCTTACAAACCAAGTACCTGCATGGGGGCTTATTTCTATTTCCAAAATTCGGGTGCAGTTCACCCCATCATGGCCAAGCAAACAATTCTGGCAACCGGCGGTTTAGGCAGAATTTATTTACATACTACAAATCCGCAAGGTATTAGAGGAGATGGTTATGCAATGTTGTATCGCATTGGCGGTAGAATCATGAATATGGAATATGTGCAATTCCATCCCACAACCCTCTACACTTCTGGCGAAGAAAGATTTCTCATGACAGAAGCGTTACGGGGTGAAGGAGCCGTTCTGAGAAATATAAATGGCAAAGACTTTATGCAAGACTATCACAAGCAGGGTTCTCTAGCACCTCGCGATATTGTAGCTAGAAGTATAATTTCAGAAATGAATCGTACTAATTCATCCTATGTTCGCCTGGATATAACTCACAAAGATAGAGGCTGGCTCAAGGATCGTTTTCCAACTGTTTATAATAAATGCCAGAAAGAAGGCATTGATATGGCAACCCAGGGCATACCAGTTGTTCCTGCTGCTCATTATGAATGTGGTGGTATAGCTGTCAATGATAACGCTGACACAACGATCAAGGGCTTGAAGGCTGTGGGAGAAGTAGCATGTACCGGTCTGCATGGTGCCAACCGGCTGGCCAGCAGTTCCCTTCTGGAATGTCTGGTCTATGGCACACTGGCGGGGCACGATTGCTATGATAAAATTCAAAATAATAATTTTATTAATGCGGAAATTGTAAAATGGCAGGAGGAAACTGAAGAAGTTGATCCTGACCTTCTGCGGGAAGATAGAATGATTATCAGACATACAATGTGGAACTATGTAGGGATAGTTCGCACTAATAAAAAATTAGAAAGAGCAGCCAATTTGCTCCAGCAACTTGCCGATGATATTGAACAGTTTTATGCCCATAGTACATTAAGTGACAAATTAATTGGATTACGAAATGCTGTGACAACTGCTAAATTGGTGCTCCATGCAGCTCAATTAAATAGAAAAAGTCGGGGTTGCCATTACCGAAAAGATTAGTTAAACTTAATATCTATTTATTGTTTGCTACAATAAATTTGAAGAGAAATAATATTAATAATTAATAGGAGGAAAAATGAGTAGTTTATTATATGCAGCAGGAGGAGCCGGCGGAGGGTCTGGAAATCCAATCCTGGGTCTGTTACCTTTTGTATTAATTATTGTCGTGATGTATTTCCTTATGATCAGGCCTCAAAGAAAGAAACAAAAAGAGAAAGAGGAAATGTTAGAAAACCTGAAGTCCGGAGATAAAGTACTAACTATTGGCGGAATTTACGGTACTATTGATGGCATTGATGAAAAAAATAATCGTATAATCCTGAATGTAGGAAAAGATGTTAAGTTCAATCTTACCAAAAGTGCAATTGCGGATAAGATTGAAAAATAGAATAACATTTAAATTATTATGCAAGAAGATTTAAAAATATTTTATTACGGTAGTCCCATACTTAGAGAAAAACTACCCAAAATTGAGGAAATACCGGAAGGTTTTGACCGGCTTGTTGAAAGTATGTTCGAGCTCATGTCAGAAGAAGAAGGAATTGGGCTTTCTGCCAATCAAGTGGGCAAGGGATTGAGATTCTTTATTGCTGATTTTTCTCTCTATAAAGATGACATGGCCAAAAAAGTATTCATCAATCCGAAGATTCTAGAGAGAGAAGGTAAGACCAGAGACGAGGAAGGATGTTTAAGTTTGCCTGAGATTAAAGTAAATGTTGACCGGGCTGACCGTATAAAAGTTCATTATAGGGACCGGGATTTAAAAGAGCATACTAAAGAATTCACGGGTTATTTATCCAGGGTGATCCAGCACGAAACTGATCATCTTAATGGTACTTTTATGACTGATCGGATTAGTCCCTTGAAAAGAAAGCTTCTCGATAATAAACTCAAGCAGATAGCAAAAATGGCCAAGAAAGAGCTAAAACAAAGTTAAGAGTCGTGGAATGGATATTGTTTTCATGGGTACGCCGGGGTTTGCTATACCTTCTTTACAGGAATTATCAAAATCTCAACATAACATTGTCGCTGTTGTAACTGGCCCTGATCGTGCGCGAGGAAGGGGACAGCGAGTTCGTAAAACCGCTGTCAAGAAGCAGGCCGAAAAAATCGGGATAAAAATATATCAGCCAGAGAATTTGGATGATGAAAATTTCTACCAGCAAATGAAAGCTCTGGAACCAGATGTTTTTGTAGTGGTTGCTTTTAAAATTTTACCTGAAAAATTATTAAATATTCCGAGATTTGGAGCTGTTAATCTCCACGCTTCCCTCCTTCCCAAATATCGGGGACCGGCTCCTATAAATTGGGCTATTATTAACGATGAACAGGAGACCGGTTATACAATTTTTCAGATTGAAAAAACAGTTGATACCGGAGATATGCTCAAACAGGAAAAAATCCGAATAAATGAGACAGATACGTGTGAGGAAATTCATGACCAACTAGCCCTGAAAGGAGCGCAAGGTCTTAAAGAAGTACTCGATAAATTAGAGGCTGGAGATATCTTAAAAACTCCCCAGAATGATGAAAAAGCTACAAAAGCTCCCAAAATAAAATCTGAAATGGGAAGCATAAACTGGCAAGAAAATGCCAGGAAAATTAAAAATTTAATCAATGGTTTATCTCCATATCCCGGAGCTTTTTCTTACTGTGGTGGTAAAAGGATAAAATTTTTGCGAGCCAGAGCAGAGGATCAGAATTCAAACAAAGAGCCAGGAGAGATAGCCTTTTTAAGCAATAATCGGCTAGGAATTCAAACCGGAGATGGGATCCTATTACCTTTGGAATTGCAACAGGCTGGAAGAAAGGCTTTAAAAATAGAAGATTTTATTAACGGTTTTAATGGGAAAGTAGGAGATGAGTTCTCAGCCCAGTGTTCGTAGTACTGCGATCGAAATATTAAACTCTTTTAATAATAATTATAGAAATTATGAGCAGCGGATTTATTCCTTTGCCAAAAATAGGTCCTTTTCCCCAAGGGATAAGAATTATCTATACAAATTGGTTAATGGCGTAATAATTTATCAAAAGTTATTAGATTTTATAATCAACCTAACTTATAATAGATCTATCAAGCGTCTTGAAAGTCCTGCTCTTAATTTATTACGTTTAGGGATTTATCAAAAAGTGATTTTAAATACCCCTGATCATGCTTCTATCTATGAGACAGTAGAAGCCGCAAAAAAAGTCAATAGAAAAGATCTGACCGGCCTGGTAAACGGTGTTTTGAGAAATCTTCCGGATCGGGAAAAATGGCAAAAAGAATTAGAAAAATATGAACCTATAAAAAAATTAGCAATTGAATATTCTCACCCGGATTGGTTGGTTAAGAAGTGGATTAATGAATTTGGTCATAGCAACACTGAAAAAATACTAGAGTTTAATAATAATTATACAAAAATATTCTTTCGCCATAATTCTCTTGACATATCCTGGTCACAATTAAAAAAGAAACTTGAAAAAAGATACAAACAAATAGAATCTTACAAATTAAATAATATCCATCTCTTTTCTGTTTCCAACCCCGGCCAAATAATTAATAGTGAGATCGTAAAAAATAGCTGGGTAATTATTCAGGATTATAGTCAAATATTTCCTGTTCTTCTGCTCAATCCTCAAACACGAGAAAATATCCTGGATGCCTGTGCTGCTCCAGGTGGCAAAACTAGTCTAATAGCTCAGTTAACTGACAATCATGCTCAAATAACTGCCACTGATATCTCTCATGACCGGATTGATAGATTGGAACAAAATCTGGAGTCAGCAAAAACTGATGGAGTAACAGTAAAAGTAGCAGATGCAACCCGGGACAATTATCCTAATTTCAATAAAATTTTATTAGATGTGCCCTGTTCTGGAACAGGAGTAATTGCCAGAAGAGCAGACCTCAGGTGGAATCGGCAACCTTCGGACATTCAACAATATACCGGAAAACAATTAAAAATGCTCTATAATATGGCAAAATATATAGATGACAGAGGAACAATTGTATATAGTACCTGTTCTATGGAAGAAGAGGAAAATTGGGGAGTCGTGGAAGAATTTTTAAATAAGAAGAATTTCAAAGTAGATGATGCTCGCAACTTTGTAGATGAAAAATACTGTGATGAAAAGGGAGCAGTCAATATCAAACCTTTCAGACATAAACTGACTGGTAGTTTTGCAGTAAGATTAATAAAAGATAAATAGCAATGTTTAAAAATTTCATTACATTTATAAGAAATAGTTTTAGACTACTAATAGCATTCTCCATATGTCTAATTATTGTCGTTTTGCTGTTTGATGAAATTATCATGCCCTGGTACACCGGTCATGGAAAAGAATTCGAACTTGTAAATGTTACAAAGATGCCTTTTAAAAAAGCTCGTAAAAAATTAAATAGTAAAGGATTGTATGTCGAGGTGATTGATTCGGCGATCATCCAGAACACACCTCCCGGTCTGGTCTGGAAACAAATACCTGAACCAGGTTCACAAATAAAGGAGGGGCGAGCTGTCCAATTAGTTGTCACCAAGAGTAGAAAGAAAATAAAGATGCCACGTTTAATCGGAAAAAGTTTTAAAGCTGCCAAGATGGATCTGGAAAGAGCGGGTATTGAGACTGATATTAATCTTCTGGTTTCGAGAGTTTACTCCAATGAAAAACCGGAGGGGGTTGTTATCAATCAATCAATTAAGGAAGGTCTTTTGATCCGGCCCTCACAACCGATTCATATGGTAATTAGCAAAGGATCTCCTGAAAAAATATATAAGGTTCCGGACCTGATTGGCCGGAGTTTGAAAGATGCAGAAAATCAATTAAGAAAAAGTGGATTGAAAATTGGAGAAATTACATACACGGAGTCTTCTGATTTCACACCTCGAACAGTAGTCAAACAATCCATACCGCCCAAAACGATCAAGTATGAGCCAATCTCAGTTAATTTGACAGTAACAAGGTAAAATCATGATAAAAATAAAGGAAATTGTACCATCTGTTCTTTCTGCAGATTTTTCAAAGATAGAAGCAGAACTGAGGGCTATTGAAAGAGCCGGTGCCAAACGTGTTCATCTGGATATTATGGATGGCCATTTTGTTCCCAATATTACATTTGGACCGATTATTGTGAGAGCTATTCGAAAACTGACAGACCTTCATCTTGAGACCCATCTTATGATATCTGAGCCTGATAAATATATAGAGCAGTTTATTAAAGCCGGTAGTGACACAATTGTAATTCAAGTCGAAACTGATGTAAATATTCCAAAAGAGCTCGAAAAAATCAGAAACTTAGGTGCCAATGCCGGTCTGGTTATTAATCCTCCCACAAATTTCAAAGCCCTTGAAGAATATTTAGATCAAATCGACCATCTTTTAATCATGACAGTCAATCCAGGTTTTGGTGGGCAGAAATTAATGCCTGAAGTGCTGGAAAAAGTAAAAAAAGCCCGACCCTATGCAGATAAATATAATTTCCCGGTAGAAATCGATGGAGGTGTAAACTTATCAACTATAGAAAGGGCTGATAAAGCCGGAGTCAATCTATTTGTCGCCGGTTCAGCAGTTTTTAGCGATGGCAATCCGGAGGAAAATTTTACTGAGCTCGAAAAAAGGATCAAGCAATGAATCAGGTAAAAACCGTTAAAGATGGTGAACTAGCCCGTAAAGCGATCCATTATTCCGCTACAATTATTCCATTGACTTATTTTTTTCTATTAGATAGAAGTGTTATGTTATGGATTACCGGTCTTCTTTTTATATTGTTTTTACTGGCCGAACTTATCAGGCTTTACTTTCCCCAATTTTATAGATTATACCTTAAGGTTTTTGGTTTAATGATCCGTACCTATGAAAAAAAGTATTATTTAACAGGAGCTACTTATGTTTTTCTTGGCGCTTTTTTGAGCATATTCTTTTTTCCCAAAGAGATTGCAATCATTGTTCTCCTGTTTTTAACAGTTGGTGATCCCAGTGCCTGTCTTGTAGGACTTTCCATAGGTCAAATCAAATTACCCGGCAGTGATAAAACTCTAGAAGGATCTTTAGCCTTTATTTTAACGGGATTACTGGTTACATTTTGGATTCCAGGAGTCAATCTTGAATTAAAAATCATAGGTGTACTGCTGGCTGCATTAATTGAATATCTACCGTTCCGGAGTTTTGATGACAATCTTATGATCCCATTAATGACAGGAACTCTAATGATGATCATTTTAAATAATTTAGGTCAAATATAATATATGTCATTTATAAATCCCTTTTTTCTCTATTTTTTACCCCTTGCATCGATTCCGATAATTTTACATTTCCTAAATAAAAGCAGATTTCAGAAGGTTGAGTTCAGTTCTTTGCAATTTTTATCGGAATTAAAAAACGATGTGATAAAAAAATTAAAGTTAAAACAGCTGCTCTTATTACTGATCCGCACTATGATTATAATTTTTATTATCCTTGCCTTTGCCCGTCCCCTGGTAGATACTAAGCAATCAGTTCTAAAAATCAAGCGCGGCCAAACTCTTTATTTACTGGTTGACAA
>JAIPHI010000076.1 GCA_021735285.1 Fidelibacterota bacterium
TATGAATAAACTGCAGTACTCCATAGTAAAAAATAAGCCTGTTTATGGAAGTATTATTAAAATTGTGGTAATTAAAATATGAATCACTATGGCTCATCTATTGTCTGCTACCTGAGAATAAAGCTCAAGATACTCTTCTACTGATCTATCCCATGAAAAGTCGCTATTCATACTGTTAATCATCAAATTTTCCCATTTTGATGGTTGTCTATAAAATTCCAGAGCCTGTTCTATAGCATTTATCATTGCTTCACCGGAATATTTTTGAAACAAGAATCCGGTTTTTCGATGCTTAATAGTGTCGGCTAATCCTCCCGTTTTGTGGGCGATAGGGATGGTGCCATATTTCATGGCGATCATCTGGGTGATACCACAGGGTTCATAGCGAGATGGCATGAGCAAAATATCACTGCCTGCTATTATTCTATGAGAAAAGGGGCTGTTATAGGAAAAATCTATATAAAGATGAGAAGAGTACTGGTGAGCCAATTTATTTAATTTGATCTGAAATAATTCAGTGCCATTTCCGAGGATTATTAATCTGACATTGTGAGATAAAATATCTTCCATTTTGTTTATAATTAGTTCTATTCCCTTTTGTTCTACTAAACGTGAGACAATACCTATCAAAGGTATTTTGATATTGTCAGTAGAAAAATCTGTTTCCTCTAATAAACTTTTTTTATTCTCTCTTTTTCCATCAAAATCAGCCAGAGAATAATTTGTATTTATATATTCATCTTTTTCAGGATCCCATTGATCATAATCAATCCCATTCAAGATACCGACCACTTCATCTTCTCTGCTCTTAATGACAGGCATTAAACCGGCACTTAATCGTTCATCATTGCTGATCTCCTTCGCATGACCCTGACTTACTGTAGTAACTTTATCGGCTTTCAGGATTCCTGCTTTCAGAGGATTTATTTGACCATACCATTCTAACAATTGACAGGGATAAAATAATTTTTCCGGTAAATCCATATATTTCTTATAATGGAATTCAGTTATGCTTTGGTACCCAATATTGTGAAGCGTAAGGACAGTTTTCGTATTCTGAATATCTCGATTATTATAATTATATTTCAAGTAAACAGGTATTAAAGCGGTTTGATTATCATGACAATGGATGATATCAGGCTGAAAATTAGAGTCTGTAATATATTTTAGAGCAGCTCTTTGGAAAAATAAAAATCTCAGAAAATTATCCGGATAAGGATCACAAGTTTCATTGGTATAGATCCCCTCCCGTCTAAAGAACTCCATATTTCCTAGAAATAATATTTCATATTTATTATTATCAGCCTGCCTAATCAATTTGTGGATTCTAATCTCATACTTTTTATTGGCCATATCCATGAAAAAATTATCAATATTTTTCTCTACACCAAACTGGTCGAAGTCAATCTTCCCATATGCAGGTATGATAACCTTAACCTCGATTCCTCTCTTGCTAATTTTACCAGGTAATGTGCCCATCACATCACCCAATCCACCAACTTTACAATAGGGGTCCATTTCAGATGCTATATATATTATTTTCATAATATATTTTCCCTTCTATAAAACTTGATTAAGCTACCTCAATTAATAGAACGTATTTTTTAAAAATATAGCCAACTTAATTATCAAACCATTCTGAAAATTTTTAGATTCCTTTTATATCTAATTCAAACACAAGTTCCTTTTTCTCTCCGGGAGATAAGGTAAGGGATATAAAGGGTACTATAACTGAACTTTGGTAAACTCTTTCGAATCCATCTTCAGAAAGCGAGACTGTTTCAATGGGAAATCTAAAATAAGATGCCGGGATTTTACTATTAATATTTATTTTAAAGCCATCAAACTCATTCACAACTGCAAGGGCGTTGATATCATGTTCCACAGAAGTTGTATTTAGTGCCTTTTTCTGTAATTCTATGTCTGACGATTCATAATATCTATCAGGAGCATCACCACCAAGCATGGCAAAGTTAAACTCAGGGCCAAAACGAAATCTATTGTTTCCATCTCCCCTATTTTCAAGTATATAATTTATCAAAACCTTTGACTTGGTGAATTTTAATTGTTTTTTTATTTTGAATCGCTGCCAGTTAACCCAGCCATTTCTTTCAAGTGTTATAGTTCTTCTCCGCTTGTCTATTTTATAATCATAATCACCATTCAAAAAATCGCTCTCTTCGAAATAGTCACATTTCTTGAATTGCTCAACTGTCACAGATTCAGAAATGAAATGATCATGCAACATTTTACGCGGTTGTCTATCATATTTGAGATAATTTTCAAGCCCCTTTTCTTTGGCCCTTACAGAATTATGAATACTTTCACCCTCGCTTGATTCAGTTGGAGCATCTTTTACTTTTTTATGATAGGCCTCTTTATATCTTCGCAGAGTGTCCAGAATATTATATGATTTGTCAATCAAATCCATTTCCTCGAGATAGCCTCCATTATGAGGTCGAATAGCAAAAAATAGGTTCTGACTAACACTCTCAACTAATATCTCTGGTTTTCCATCCTTATCAATATCAGTAGTATTAATTGAGAACTTTTTATTATCAAATTCATTTATAATAATTTTTTGGGCTTTTATCAGTTCACTATAAATAGCATGTCTCAAATGTGGTAGGTATAGCCCTCCAAATAAACCATGCCAATAAGCACAATTACACGTTCCCCGCCAAACATGTTCACGTGCTTTTACAAATTTTTCATCTTTTTCAATCGATGGATTATTCTTTTTTAGATTTTCAAGTTTATTAGTTAAATACAAATATTTTTTTTGCATCCAATTCGATTCATCATAGATATATAAAAAATTTCTCCACATACCACCTTTATAGAAAGGCTTAATATCTTCGAAAATCTCTTCATCTTTAAATTTTTCAGTATATTCTTCAAACTTTTCTCCGGATTCGGCTGGCAGAGTCCATTCACTCATTTCAAAATAAGAAGCTGTAGGAAGATATATCCGGCCAATGGGCGAATGATGATCATAATATTCACCAAAAGTCTTTGTCTTAATCCAATCCTGGTTTTCTTGCAGAGCAGTGAAAAACTTTTCTAACCATTTCTCCTTAAAGACTACCTTATGAGTTCCTGGCCAAACACCAAATTTTTCCCCATCATCAGCCATGACAATGCATTTGTCACCATCTTCCGAAGCATATTTTTGTAGTAGATCAATGGACTCTTGAGGTTCTTCAAAAGGGATGGTATATCTTAAATTTTGATTAATTGGATATATCCAGAGTGAATAACCTTGCTCTTCTGTTATAAATGCACCATCTAACTGATCTTGTTGCAGACCAGCGCCCAGAAAATGGTAATCATCAACAGTAACATATTTTATACCGGCTTGTACAATAGGCTTGGCTAGACCTGGTTCCCAGACTCTCTCTGTAAGCCAGAGTCCTCTGGGTTTATAATTAAATCTATCTTCAATATAATGATTTAATTTTTCTATTTGAGCAATTTTATCCCGGTCAGGTAACATTGCCAGTACTGGTTCATAAAATCCACCAGAAAGAATTTCCATATTACCGGTTTCTACCAGTTTGGCAATACGATCGATATAATTAGGTTTATTTTCCTCGATCCATTCCAGAAGACATCCACTGAAATGAAAGGTCATATGTATATCTTCAAATTTTTCTAATGTATCTATAATTGGTTTATAGCTTTTTTCAAAAGCTGATTCAAAGACGAAATCAAAATTACCAGTCGGCTGATGATTATGGATGCCGAAAATAAAATTTATTTTTTTCACTTATACTACCTTTCTTTTTCATCCGATTTCTTTGATTCGACAAAAAAGTAAGGGATAAAAAAAGGGCGTGATACTACAATAGTACCACACCCTGACATTAACTTTTTATAACATATTTACCATTCTTTCGGCGAGATCAATCACACGGTTTGTATAACTCAATTCGTTATCATACCATGAAATGATTTTAACCAGATTCTTATTAACCATCTGAGTAGATTTACCATCTACCAATGATGATTCCGGTTGTCCCATAATATCTCTGGAAACCAGTTCTTCTTCTGTATAGCCCAGAATACCTTTCATTTCGCCTTCTGCTTTAGCTTTTAAAGCAGCATTGACTTCTTCAACTGTTGTTTCCTCAACGTCAAGTAAGAAAACGCCATCAACACAGGAACCATTTGGTACTGGAACACGTAAAGCTTTACCATCGATCTTACCTTCCAATTCTGGCAGTACTTTGGTTGTAGCAATAGCAGCACCGGTGGTTGTAGGAATGATATTCTCAGCAGCAGTACGACCTCTTCTAATTTTACTTGCCGGAGCATCGAGAACTGCTTGAGTTGCTGTGTAACCATGAACAGTAGTAATTAATCCTTTTTTGATACCAAATTCATCATTCAATGCTTTGGCTAAAGGAGCCAGACAGTTGGTTGTACAGGAAGCATTGGATACGATCTGATCATCTGCATCCAGATCATCGTCATTAACACCTAAAACAATAGTAGCATCGATTTTATCTTTGGCAGGAACGGTTAAAATAACTTTTTTTGCACCGGCTTCAAGATGTTTTGCAATCTGATCTCGTTTTCTAAATACGCCCGTAGATTCGATTACAATATCAACACCTTTTTCATCCCAGCCAAGATTAGCAGGATCAGTTTCTGAAGTAACTTCAATTTTTCTACCATTGACAATCATTGTATTGCCATCAACTTCTACTGTTCCGTCAAATTTTCCGTGGACAGAATCATATTTCAGTAGATATGCAAGATTGTCAACTCCCACTACATCGTTAATCGAGACTATTTCAAGACTAGTTTCTTCTCTTTTCTCGAGAAGTCTTAAGAATCCTCGACCTATGCGGCCAAAGCCATTAATTCCTATTTTTGTTGCCATTTTCTAATTCTCCTTTTTTTTTAATTAACTCACCTTAACACCGGAGACAAATTTACCCAAAATTTTCTACAAACTCAAAGAAATCGGAATATTTAATATTCGTCCAAATATAAATTATTTATTTTGTATTGTCAATAATTAATAACGCAATTTAGAACAACTATTCTATAGATAGAATATTATTTGATTTATTTAGCTTCAATATCCTCTATTTCCACCCACCTTGCATTTACAGAAAATCACTAATAACTTATCCTCTATGCAAAAGAAGATAAATATGTTCAATGATGAGAATAAAGAGGAGCAGCTGAAGCCCCTGGCTGATAGGATCCGACCTAAAAGCCTGGATGGTTTTATCGGCCAAAACAATATTGCCGGAAAAGGAGAAATTCTATATAAAGCCATAGAGAATAATAATCTATTCTCCATGATTTTGTGGGGGCCACCGGGAACCGGTAAGACCACGCTGGCTCGAATTATTGCCAATCACTCCGATTCTAAATTTTATCAGCTAAATGCAGTTTCCTCAGGAGTCAAGGATGTCAGAAAGGTAATCAAAATCGGGAAGAATCGACTGCAAAGAGGAGCAACTACAATTTTATTTATCGATGAAATTCATAGATTTAACAAAGCCCAGCAGGATGCCCTTTTAGGAGCTGTGGAAAGTGGCCATATAATCTTAATTGGAGCAACTACGGAAAATCCATCTTTCGAAGTGATTTCTCCGTTACTATCGCGCTGCCGGGTACTACGTTTACATTCCCTCAATAACAATGATCTCGATTCGATTTTGTCCCATGCTCTGGAACACGATACTGTTTTAGGTGAGAAGTCCATTAAATTCGAACGAAACGCCCGGGAATTTCTACTTGACTCCGTCAGTGGGGATGCTCGCAAGTTACTCAATGCCCTGGAAACTTCCATTGATCTCGCCGAGGAAGAAGACGGTCAGATTAAAATCACCAAAGAAATTTTAAGATCAGCTTTACAGGATAGAACCAGATTATATGATAAACAAGCCGATTACCATTATGATACTATATCCGCATTTATCAAAAGTGTGAGGGGTAGCGATCCGGATGCTGCTCTATATTGGATGAGTGTCATGCTGGATGGTGGTGAAGACCCACTATTCATTGCCCGCAGATTGATAATTCTGGCCAGTGAAGATGTTGGTAATGCTAATCCTTCCGCTCTGATGCTGGCTCAAAATGGATACAATGCTGTGCATTCAATCGGAATGCCCGAGGCTGAAATAATATTAGCCCAGGTCACAACCTACTTGGCATCTTCCCCAAAAAGTAATGCTTCTTATATGGCTCTTCAAAATGCTAAAAAGGCTGTCAAAAAAACCGGTAAGCATAATGTCCCCCTTCATCTCCGCAATGCTCCGACCAAACTTATGGAGGAGCAGGGCTATAGTAAAAACTATAAATATCCCCACGATCACATTCATCATTTTGTCAAAGAGAATTATTTCCCAAAAGATATATCGATTAAAAAGTTCTATGAACCTACAAAACTGGGACGAGAATCAAATATTAGGGAGCGTTTAAAGCACTTCTGGCCAGAGAGATACAAGGATGAAACTGATAAAAAAGAAGAATCCTGATTTATTTTCCTTAACTATAAACTTTTGATGTAAATAATATTCTTAGGAGGCAATATGTATAAAAAAACATTAACATTAGTTTCAATCTTTTTATTCATTTTTTCATCTCTGGTTTTTTCTGAAGAAAATAATATCTCAGTTTCAAAGATGGTATTTTGCCAAGAAGTCGAAGAATTACAACCCATCAAAATTGACAGCACTTTTGCCGATACCGTTGATAAAGTTTACTGTTTTACCAAAATTAAAGGAGCTCAAGATACTATTGAGATAACCCATGTCTGGTCTCGCAAAGGTGAAGAAATGGCCCGGGTGCCTCTCAGTGTAAAATCGAGTTCATGGCGCACCTGGAGTTCTAAACAAATGCTAGAAAGCTGGACGGGACAATGGCGAGTGGATGTGATTTCTCCGGAAGGGGATGTATTAAAAAGTAAAAGTTTCGAGATTAAAAAATAGTTTTTATGGTTTCTTGTATTATTAATGAGTAGGATGATTAATAATCAGGATGTTTATGAACTTTTATTTATGGTCAAGTAGTCGAGTGGCAACGTTGTAAAGTAGTTGGTTGCTCAAGTTATCAAATTATTTGGTTTTAATTTGAGAAAGGCTGATTGATGAAATTAACAATTGCTTGCTACTGATAATTATAATTTTCTCTATGATATAAGAAAATTATAGCGATTTGCAAAATAAATGTCTTTGTAAATATTTCAGAATTAGGCTGAAGCCTCCTATATAAATTCTTGATTCTGGAGTCACCACGATGAATCGTGATGCTAATCTCAATAAATATAATAGATTATTACCATACTTCAGCATGGTTAAAAGGGTAGAAAGGCGAGTTAATTTAGTATGTTTCAGCAGACTCCCCTATTACAAACATAGGACAATACTTGTGCAAATTTTTATATTGTCAAAATGCAGAAGCAATTCCAAACAAGAATCTTAAAAATCAAAAAGTTTTGAGCCCCCTCATTGCCTACTAAACAATTTTTCCACTCGACTACAAAACTAATATCCACTTATACAGCCCAAGCAACAATTTTATTTAATTAATAACATTTTCCCGGTTTTTGTATTTTTACCATAAGAAACTCTATAAAAATAGACGCCTGTGCTTAATTTTTTGTTGTCCTGGCTTCTCCCCTGCCATTGAATTGTTTTATAACCCTTTGAATTATGTTGCCTTGTAGTACGAAACACAATTTGTCCTTGCAAATTATAGATTGTGAGATCGATTGTTTCAGCTTCAGGTATATAATATTCAATTGTAGTACTGGCATTGAATGGATTCGGATAATTTCCGATTAATGTAAATGAATCTGGTTGTTGACCATTAGCAGGGACAATTTTCTCAGGTTTAACCACAGTTAGAGAAACAGGTACGATAAAACCCCCTTGTCCTTGCTGATTAGTTTCGATCCGAATCTTACCCTCATACTGACCTTCTGATACATTCCGGGTGTTGAACTTGATCTGCAACTCATAATTTTCCTTAGGCATTAGAGTACCTGGACTATTTTCAATAGTCATCCATTCTGCTATTTGCTCCCCATATCCAATTGATTCTATTTTATCATCCTCAGTTCCATAATTACTAAACACTGTATCTTGATTCATTGTAGAGTCATAGACCTCAATATTATCAATAAATAATCCTGTCAATTCCGGATTATCCTCACTGGATAGTGCCATATCAGATGCAAAAGCAAATTGGATCATCAAGTTTCTTGATTTACTATCATAAAGATTAAATTTAATAGATTGCCAGTCCTTGCTTTTTCCTGCCCAGCCTGGAATATCACGTCCCATATTCCAGCCTTCTGCTTCACTTCCAAAACTCCAGAGACTTTGACAATCATAAGCCGGAGATTGGGGCTCTATGACTTCATAATTTTTACCTCCATCCGTTGAAGCTCTGACATGCCAGCCATCCCAGCCGTCCCAGATTCCACTACTAGTTGGAGCCTCTATAGACCAGAAGGCTTTGAAATCCAGCACAGGAGCAGAGATATTATCTATATCTAAGGGACCTATTTGCAAGAATTGTAGTACATGATTAGTGTACCCCTTAATTTCGGGGTCACCACACCACCAGGAATTACCCTGGTAAGCATTAAATGTATTCGGATGAAAATAGACAGGTACGGAATAATCCATAGCTGCGAAATGAATAGTATCTTGGGAAGGATTTTGTAGATCAAATGTATGAATCTTACTCTTTCCCTTTTCAAGTTCCAGATTAATAGAATCTTGAAAAACTCTGAGATTACCATTTGGGGCTGCATTATTCCATATAAAGGGCATATATTTGCCTATATTACAGGCGCCCCATTTAATCTTAAAATAGCCATCCAAATCATCATTATAGTTCGAATCTACACTGTCCGGCCAGTATTTACCCCAGCTATTTTTGCAGATCCAGGATGAATCGGCATCATTCCAGCCTACAATTAGAATTGCATGAGCTCCATCTATACTATCAGCAGCAGGCGGTTCATAAACACCGCCGTCGTATAAGTAAAAACTATGATAAACATCATAGGATGCGGAAACAGGATGATACATCAAAGCATTCTTGATAGTTTTGACAACAGCCTCTTCCCGGGTAATATATCCCCAGGCAGGTATTTTATAAACATAGTCCTCCCAATTGGGATCAGCATCTTCCAGTTTAATAGTATCAGAGGCTTTATATTCCAGACACCATTCCGGAGGAATACCAATACTATCAGCAATATCAAGTGATTTCGCTATGCTACCGCCCTGGCCACAAGAACCAGCAGAACCTTCTGCTATCAAAAATTGCTCTGATAGATTAAAGGAACCAGAAGTATCCGGTCTTTGATTTTCTATCAACCACCAGGATTCCATTTGAGCTACTGTTGAAAAAGCCCAACAGCTACCACAGCTCCTCTGATTTTTTACTGGAGTGACATAGCTTTCCTCTCTCCAGTCAAAACTGGAAGGGAGGTCTGCAACTTTTGGTAAATCAATTCTCCTCCCTTTAGAAATTTTAGCCAATTGTTGATAATCAATAGGGGGGCCAATCAAATCTTGTCTTTCTTTTTCTGATAATTCAGCGACCCAGTTTTCTGCAGCTCGCCAATTTAAATCTTCTTTCTGGATCTCCTTCTTAATATTGTTAATGTCAATTTTAGCATAGCCTACGTAGCAAATCGTAGATATAATAAACATTTTGAATAATATTCTAATTATTTTATTCACTATTTCTTCTCCAACTATTAGTATTTAGGGAGACTTACCCTCCTAAATCTTTGCAATAATCCTGAGATTTTAAAATAAGCAATAATCCTGTCTTGCACAAATAAATTTTTGACTTAAATCAGGGTGGGCGTTCAATAATTGAATCCACTTTAAAAAGGATAAGAAGCTGTCATCGTTACCGAAGTTTTTCCTTGATGAAGAGCAAAGTCAAAGTATCTTTTTCAACTTCTAGCGTTCATTTTTTGACTTCCTTAATATAATATTTATTATAATTTTACCTTTTAAAAGTGAGCTCATAATTTAATCCTAAAATGGCTTTTATGCTTCGCATTAAAAATATTAATAAATTTTTAATCTAAAAAGGTGGTAAATTTTTGACTTTTTTAGAGATGTATGTTAATATTTAATGATATGATTATTTAATCTTTACATACAAAAACAGGAAGATTGAAACTATGCTATATAAGTATAGGAGGTAATCTTATTAATTTAAAAAAGGAGGGTGATTATGTGGCAATTATGGGTCAATTTTGTATTAGGTATTTGGGTACTATTATCCGGCCTAATAGCATCACTACAGGGAAATGTAAACTTAATTATTTGTGGTGTTATTGCAGCAGTTCTTGGTTTCTGGAGTAACAAGTTGTGGCAGGGAATTGTAATTGGAATTGCGGGCATATGGTTAATACTGAGTGGCATTATTTCCGGTTTACAAGCTCCGGTTAATTACATTATTGTAGGTATTATTGTAGCTGTGCTTGCCATCTGGGGAGCATTAGGAGGTCGCGAAGAACCAACAGTTTAAAAGTATAATTATATTATGAAATTCAATTTGAAATGGGCCGGTATCCTTCAGGATATCGGCTCATTTGTAATTCCAGCCCTTCATTCTAAATAGAAATTTATAAATATTTTTACAATTATTAGTAATCATATAATTAATCACTAACAATTATTTTTAAAATTAGGTTCAGAATGCCCTATCTCTTGATTTCCTATCAAGTCTCTCTAAGATTAATTATGATTAATGGTAATAGGGTATATATTCAAGCTTGGCAATCATAAAGTATCTTAGAGAGCCCCTATAAAATATTTAGTCTAAATAAAAACAATGCTATATTTGCATTGGATACCCTGAACTAAAAATAACAATCAGATTCCAGAAAGACACGAAAATACTAAAAGTTTGGAAACCGCTATTGCCCGAGTTGCAAAGTGGTCGAGTGATTAAGTAGCGAAGTGGTTTTCTAGGGTAGAACATCTACAACGTACTATGATTTTGTAGTTTTTAAATTTTTTTTTACAATCAATAACATACAAATTTTAGTCTGTTGACTCATTCTAATAGATCGAAAGTAATTAATATTTGTTTTCGACTTTTATACTCGACCGCTTTGCCACCCGACTACTTTCCCAATATACCACATTACCACTCGACAACTCGACTAATTCCACTTTCTAATTTCCCGTTTCCATATATCTCAAGGTTAAAAATTTGGTTTTTTTATTTTCTGCCGATCAGAGGATTCTAAAGTTTCATTGCTAAATAAAAAGTAATTAAGACAGAATGACTTAGAGGTAAACGATTTTTTAGAAGATTTTTTAATTTTATAGATTAGAAAAAAAATAGTAATGAATAAAGATATACCACTGGCGCTACGATTAGAATCGAATCAAATCTATCAAGCACACCTCCATGTCCCAGCAATATACTCCCCGAATCCTTAACATCCATGTCTCTCTTAATTATCGATTCGATTAAATCCCCTAGTTGAGTAAAAACACCGATCAATATTCCTATTCCAATTATCTTAATTAAAGAAATATTATTGGGTAATATTTTGAATAGATATAATAACGTAACAGTTACTATACTACCAATAAATCCAGCGATTGCACCAATTATAGACTTATTAGGGCTAATTTTTGGAGCCAGTGGTTTTTTACCAAGCCAGCTACCAAAAAAATAGGCAAAAGTATCGCATGCCCAGACAGTTACAAATGTCGTTAAGGTAATTTTAAAGCCAACTTCCGGTAATTGTCTGGTGAGTAAAATAAAGCCTAAATTCAGTGGTATATAAACAGTGCTAAAAATCGAAGAGGATAATGATCTGACAGAATTTTTGATATTGCCTATTAATATATTTAATAGCAAAATAATTACAATCAAAGGTATTATGAATTTTACCAAACCGGGTTGTAATCCGGCAGTTATTAGGATGATTATTCCCGCTAGAATTGTGGTATATTTATTGGGGGGGATACCTTTATTATCCAAAAGATCATATAGCTCTGATAGGCCCAATACAAATATAATTATCATAAAAATTGTAAGATAGATGCCGCCTAAATAAATTAAACCAATTACTATGGGTATTCCTAATAATCCAATGCTGATTCTGGTAATTAAATTCTGTTGTTTATTCACCGGTCTGACCCCACTTAACAACTCTTATTTTTACCTTACCCACTCCTTCTCTAGTCAGCCCAATTTTCTTAGCAGCCATATAAGATAGGTCAAGTTCCCGTCCTTTGATAAAAGGACCCCGGTCATTAACAGTCACTAACACTGACTTTCCGTTTTTCAGATAGGTCACTTTCAAAACAGTGCCAAAAGGTAGAGTTTTATGGGCGGCCGAATAACCATACATATTAAAAATTTCTCCATTAGAGGTGCGACGACCATGAAATTTTTTACCGTAATAGGATGAAGTCAAAATTGCAGAATCA